>JAIQFT010000028.1 GCA_020073185.1 Terriglobia bacterium | reverse complement strand
TTTTTCCCAAAGTGCTGAGGGTGTGGTAGCTTCGCTTCAAGGCGGTTCTCCTTTCGTTGAGAAAGTTTCCAACCCGACTCTATCAAGAGCCGGGTCGAGAACCGCCCCTCAACCTTCAACTATGGATGGGACACCCTCGACGCACCGCCTCCAAGCCACTTGGGACATACAAGTGCATAACGCATTTTTGCTCGGCCTTGCATGGGAAGATGCGAGCGATTGGCAACAACTTAAGGATCGCAAGAAGCTACTCGACGACCTCAAGAACGCAGCTCAAAGTGGCGTGATACAGGACGTCTTCGGTTCTCGCGGACAGTTGGAAGCGGAGCGAGTTCGGCTTAAAGAGGTTGTGTCACGCACATCCGCCGATCTAAAGGCGTTTAGAGTTCACTCAAGTTACGCGAGCATTGAAAGGCAAGCTGACGAGTTAACGAACGCTATCAAGCAGCTCAGCAACGGCAATACCGTCGACCTGAAACTGCTCGAACTTTACCGTTCAAAAATGCAGGAGGAGGTCAAGGCTTACGCCATTGGCGTAGAGGGAGTGTACGAGAGCGCAAAAGTTGTTTTTCCCGACGCAGTGAGAAAGCATCTGTCGGAAGTAGAGCAGTTCCACTCCGTAATCGTAGAACACAGGCGACAGTTTCTGTTGACGGAAATTGACCGACTGGAGACAGAGATTGCGCAGCGCAATGCCCGATTAGCCGAGATCACGTCCGAGCATGCGCGGCTACTACAGGTACTGGATACTTACGGTGCTCTGGAGCAATTCACAAAGATGCAGGAAGCCCATGCAGCCGATGTTGCAAAACTTAGGGACATTGAGACGCGTTTAAGAAATATTCGGGAGTTTGAAGAAGGGCTAAACAATCTGAAGATTGAACTTGCAATGCTGGAAAAACGTGCACGGGCTAATTATGAGGCACGTCAAACGGAGCGTGAGGCCGCAGTTGCCCTATTCAACGAAAATTCCCAGGCCTTGTACAGGGCACCTGGGCGCCTAATGATTGACGTAGGAGAGACGGGGTTTTCGTTTAACGTTCAGATCGAGCGGAAGGGCAGCACAGGAATTAGCAACATGGAAATCTTTTGCTACGATCTCATGCTGGCGCAACGTTGGAATCAAAGAGACCCGAAGCCCGGCTTTCTGCTTCATGACAACAATATATTTGCCGACGTGGACGATAGGCAAATCGCACTTGCGATCGAACTTGCTGAGTCGAAATCGCGAATGTGCGGATTTCAATATATCTGCACGTTTAATACTGACAAGCTCCCCGTAACTGAGTTCTCGCCAGGGTTCAGCGTGGACAAATTCACGAGGCTGCGACTCACCGACAAGGACGAAACTGGCGGACTGCTCGGGAGGCGTTTAAGTTCAGATGTTCCGAGGCAACGGAAAAAGAAACCTGAACAACCAAGAGCTAAAACTGCGAGTTGAATTGCATCGACTCGGATGCGCAACCCGCGCGCACTAATTGAAGGCGCGTCCTCGCCCGGAATGACACGGGGATTGGAGTTTTCGTAGCGCAAAAAAGCGCGCCCGAGGGCGAGCGCGCTCCATCACACTGCACACGCGAGGGCGAGCGCGCCACATTATCGCGCCACGTTCTCCGTCACGAGATGATTCTCCACCGAGAACGCGCCAGCGACCTCATTGGCGCGGATGCCAGCCAGCGTGCGGTCGAAGTCATTCATCACGACGCCGTACAAACCGACATGGCCGTTGTTGACCACGATGCGGATCGGCGCCTGCGGATCCATGCCGTAGCGGCTCAGCGACGGATCGCGATAAATGGCGCGCGCGGTGCGGATGCGCAGCTCGTCGTCGAACAACGACGTAGGCGCAACCTTGATGTTCTCCACCACGCCCTTGACGCCCTTGGTATTGACCACCTCGGCGATCGCCGAATCGCGGTCCACCGGATTGCGCACTTCCCCGCCGATGGTGGCGACGCCGTTGCTGACGTCCACCGTCAGCACGTTCCAGACATTGCCGTAGCCGACGCGATCATAGGCGAGCTTCTTGGCCAGCGTCTGGCGCAGCGCGGAATCCGATACCTCCGGGCCCGCGACCGTGACCAGGTCGCGCACGCCGGCAACGTGCTCCTGCTTGCGCGCCTTCTTGGCGGCGTCGAGCTTGTGCGGGAGCGAGTCGGTGGCGCCGCTGAGGGTGACAATGCCGTCCTCGACCGAAGCGCGGATGTCGTTGAACTCGGACTTCTTCTGCAGTTGTGCGGCGACCTTGGCCTGGATGGCGCTGTCGTAGGCGGCCGACGCGGTATCGCCCAGGGCCGTGCAACTCAACAGCATCGAGCCCGCCAGTAAAAGCGCCGCGAATGTGATTTTCTTTCCTGCGAACATAATCCTCACCTCCGGTCCGTGTAACTAACCGTTTGGTTAATTAGACGCGAGGTGCGCGGAAAAGTTGCGGGGCGAAGGTCGATGGTCGACGGTCGACGGCAAAGGGTCGATGGTCTATGGCTAAACAGGCTGCGGAAGAAGTGGAAAAGCAGATTCCTCGCCGCGCCTTCCTCGCTGGGCTCAGTCGGCGCGGCTCGGAATGACAACAACTTAGGGACGCGGTTTGCGGCACGACTGAAGTCGTGCCCTGACACAGGATCGAGTTTTTCAGCACCCTGTAAAGCCAAGATTTCTCGAGGCGCAATCTACGGGCGAAAACCGCGAGCAAGAATCGCGCCGTCCTGCGGGACTCGGAGAATTCATTGCATTGGCACCCAGGGCTGGCGTCCTGGGCTACCAAGCGGGCGCCCCTGCGGGGCTATTGGGTCATCGATATCAATTGCGTTTTCCGGCCATCGACCATCGACCGCACGACCGTCGACCATCGACCGCTTCCTACAGCGTACGCGTGATCTTGTGCAGCGCGCGCGGAGCGTCAGGATCCAATCCTTTGACTTCCGCCAAGCTCACGGCGAACAACTGCGCTGGAATGATGTATGGAATCGGCGTGAACAAATCGGCTGGTCCGCTCGCCGACGCCAGTTCCATCGGAATGGTAATGCAGCAATCCAGCTTCCCCACGTTCTCCACGGCAGGGCGGTGGCTCAGGTCGGTGATGATCAGGGTTTCGGCGTGGATCTGGTGCAGCCGAGCGATCAATTCGGCCATGCCTTTCCAAGTCACGCCTGCGGGCGCGAAGATGAACACCGGGAAAGCGCGTTCCAGCATGGCGATCGGCCCGTGGAGAAAGTCGGCCGAGGAAAAGCGCTCGGCCACCACGTAGCAGGTTTCCATGAGCTTGAGCGCGAACTCGAAAGCGTTGGCATAGTTCAGCCCGCGCGCCACCACGACGGCACGCTCCATCGCGCGGTAGCGCGCGGCGTGCTCCACGATTTCCGGCTGCAACTGCAATGCAGACGAGGCGTACTGCGGCAGGCGGCGCAAATCGTCGAGCGCAATCGATCCGCCCAGCGCATAGGCCAACAGGTAGAGCATGAGCAGTTGGCCGGTGTAGGTCTTGGTGGCCGCGACGCTCTCTTCTCTGCCGGCGCGGACCAGGAAGACGCGGTCCACCAGGCGCGCCAGCGTACTGGCTGCTTCATTGGTGATGCCCAGCGTGAATGCGCCTTGTGCCGCCGCTCGCTCCACCACCAGGTTGGTGTCGGTGGACTCGCCCGATTGCGAGATGGCAACCAGCAGGACGTCTTTGAGGTCAGGCGGGGTGTTGTAGAGCGAGTAGATGGACGGCGCGGCCAGCGACACGGGAATTGCGGTGGTGATTTCCAGCAGGTAGCGCCCGAACTGCGCCGCGTTGTCGGAGGTGCCGCGCGCGACCAGCACGATAAGGCGCGGCTTGCGCTGAGCAAAGCGCCGGCGGAGATCGTCGGCGGCCGCGAGCTGCGAGCCGAGGGTGCGCTCCAGCGTTTCCGGTTGCTGCGCGATTTCCTGCAACATCTTGGACATAAGCTCTTAGCTGTTAGCTTCTCACTGATTGTAGGACAAGCAGATCGTCGATGGTCGATGGCAGATGCGGGAAGTCGATGATCGTTGACAAATGCGCGAAGTCGATGGTCGTTGGCAAATGCGAAGCGGCAAGTGCTAAGAGCTAACCGCTATTCCTGCGCCGCGTAGTAGCCGCGTTTGGCGTGGATGCTGAGCGAAGGCAGTCCTTTCGGAGGCAACAGCTTGACGCGGATCTTGTGCCACTTGCCGTCTTTGGGCTTGTGCTGCGGCACATAAGCGATCACGTACTGGTTGCGCAGTTCGGCGCCGATCTTGGCGGCAACGTCAGGCAGATCGTTGAGGTTGCTGAGGACGAAGCTTCGTCCGCCGGTCACGTCCGTCACATCCGAGAGCAGCACCGGTCCGAAGCGCTCTTCCCAGGTGCGCGGGGTTTGGTCGAAGATGCCGATGGCGTAAATCTGCACGTCGGCCTCCTGGACCGCGGACTTGATCTCGCTCTCGCTGTATCGGCTGTGATTGTCGCCACCGTCGGAGATGATGAGCAACGCCTTGCGCCGATGCCGAGCGTGCCGCATCTGGTTCAAGCCCATGTAAGTGGCGTCGAGCAGCGCGGTCATGCCCTTGGGCGCGGTGAAGACGAGCTTGCTCTGGATCTCGCTGGGAGACTCGACAAAGTCGGACAGGAGTCGGGGCTTGTCGGAGAAGCCGATGAGAAAGAATTCGTCGTCGGGGTTGGCGATCTGCATGAACTGCACCACGGCTTCCTTGGCCTTGTCGAACTTGTCTTTCATGCTGCCGCTCATGTCGAAGAGGATGCCGGCGGAAATGGGGGCGTCCTCGGAAGAGAGATGGCGTACCTCCTGCTGTTGCTTGTCCTGGAAGACTTGGAAGTTCTCCTTTGCCAGGCCGGTGACGAGCCGGTCCATGTGATCGGTGACCGTGACCGGGACCAGCACCATCTCCACGTCGGAGCGCAGCGGTTTGGTGTGCGTCTTGAGCGCCGGGTCACCGGCCACGTCGGACGGCTTGGCGCTGGAGTCGACGCGCGGCGTGATGTGGACTTCCGGTTCCTGCGCAGCGGCCGGCATGAATGCGCTCAACAACAGCAGCGTGAGTGCGGTTGCGAGCGAGCGCGCCGAAGCCAAGGGGATGTGAAAGTCAGCGTGGGCCGTGGAGTGTGGTGCGGTGCGGCAGTTCGTTATGCAGCGCATGGCGACCTTGTGTCGGCCAGGGAACGAGGGCAGTTGTTGAGATGAGGAATTCCGGGTAGCGGTTATCCGGGACGCGCCGAACGCGCCGGGAGTTTGGATTTCCGGTATGCTGTTCGACCGGAGGTCGCCATGCTCTCTTGCCGGATTGCCCGGGTGTTGTTGCTTGCGATGTGCGGGATCGCGCTGATCGCCATGGCCGCGCCGGCGCCGCCGCAATACAGGGTTGTGAAGCACATCGCCCTTGGCGGTGATGGAGGCTGGGACTACATCGCGGTGGACGCAGCCGCGCGGCGGGTGTACGCGTCGCGCGCGACGCGCATGATGGTGGTGGACGCGGACTCCGGCAAACTGCTGGCGGAAATTCCCGACACGCCGGGCGTGCACGGGATCGCGCTGGCGCCGGAGTTGAACAAGGGATTCATCAGCGCCGGGCGCGCCAACCAAATGGTGGTGGTGGATCTGAAAACGCTGAAGGCGATCGGCACGGCGCCGGCAGGCGAGAATCCCGACGCGATTTTGTATGAGCCGCGGTCGAAACGCGTATTCGCGTTCAACGGGCGGAGCAAGAACGTGACCGTGATTGACGCCTCGTCGCTGAAAGTGCTGGCCACCATTCCAGTTTCCGGCAAACCGGAGTTTGCCGCCTACGATGACAAGGGCCGCGTGTTCGTGAACATCGAGGACAAGGGTACCTTGGCGGTGATTGACGCGGCCGCAATGAAGGTCACCAACGAATGGGCGATGTCGCCGTGCGAGAGGCCGACCGGGCTGGCGATCGATCGCAACAAGGGGCGCTTGTTCGCAGGATGCTCGGGCAATAAGGCTATGGCCGTGATGGATGCGAACAGCGGCAAGCTGCTGGCTTCGGTGCCGATCGGAGCAGGGTGCGATGGGACGGCGTTCGATGCTTCCAATGAGTTGGCGTTTGCGGCGAATGGGCGCGACGGAACCGTGACGGTGATCGGCGAAACCGCGCCGGGCAAATTCGAGACAGTGCAAACCGTGCCCACGCAGGTGAGCGGGCGCACGATCGCGCTCGATGAGAAAACGCACCAGCTCTTCATTCCCGCGGCGAAGTTGCAGCCGCCGCCCGCGCCGGGACTGCGTCCGACAATGGAGCCGGGGAGCTTCGAGTTGCTGGTGGTGGGACGGTGACGCCTGGATTAGCCACAGAGGGCACAGAGGGATTGACGACTTGTAGCGGCGGCCATAGGCGGCCGTCGCCACGTAATTCGGCGGTATCTGGAAGAGCGGTCCCGGCGAGGGCGCCGGGACCCACTGCGTTTGGGTCCTGACGGAGGTGGCCATGTCAGCGCTGGTGCTGATAGTCAACGGAAACGAACGACGGGTGGAGGCGGCGCCGCAGGAATCGCTGCTGTCGGTGTTGCGCGACCGGCTGCAGCTTACCGGAACCAAGTACGGCTGCGGCGAGGGCGAATGCGGCGCGTGCACCGTGCTGCTGAACGGCAAGCCGGTGCGATCGTGCCGTACCCGCGTCGGCGACGCGGCGGGAAAAAAGATCACGACGATCGAGGACCTGGAACGGAACGGACGATTACATCCGGTGCAGCAGGCGTTCCTCGATCAGGAGGCGTTCCAGTGCGCGTATTGCACGTCGGGGATGATCATGTCGGCCGCCGGGCTGCTGATGAACACGACAAATCCCAGCGATGCAGAGATCGTGCGCCAGATGAACGGCAACATCTGCCGCTGCGGGACGTATGCGCGCATCGTGGCCGCGGTGCGGCAGGCGTCGCAGGGGATGCGGAAGGAGTAGAAACGATGAGCGGCGAGAAGGAGAAAAACCCCACCCTGTCCCGCCAAACCCGGGCGGGACAAGGATGGGGCAACCCAAGTGAACTCGACTTACAAACTGACCTGGCATTCGAAATAGCGCAGTACGATGTGAACGGCCTGCACTGGTTCGAGGTGAACCGGCGCAGCTTCCTGAAGACGCTGGGCGGAGGCGTGCTGGTGTGCGTGGCGGCAAAAAGCTTGTTGGGGCAGGAATCGGGACGGGGCGGGTTCCGCAGTCAGGAACTGCCGCAGGAGATCGCCGCGTGGCTGCACGTCGCGCAGGACGGCACGGTCACGGTCTACACCGGCAAGGTCGAGATGGGGCAGAACATCCGCACCTCGCTGGCGCAGCAGGTGGCGGAAGAGCTGAGGGCGCCGGTGGAATCGATCAGAATGACGATGGGCGATACCGAGCTGACGCCGTGGGATGCGGGGACGTTCGGCAGCCGCACCACGCCGACCATGGGTCCGCAACTGCGCAAGATAGCGCTGGAAGCGCGCCAGGCACTGGTAGAAATCGCGGCGCAGAAGTGGAGCGCGCAGCCAGCGTCGCTGGTCGCGGCCGATGGCAAAGTCATGAACCCGCACACCAAGCAGTCGTTTAGCTATGGCGAGCTCACGCAGGGCCGCAACATCGTGAAAATGACGGCGGCGGACCCGGAGCTGACCCCCGCCAGCGAGTGGAAGATCGCCGGCAAGCCGGTGCCGAAGGTAGACGGGCGCAAATTCGTGACGGGAGAACACCGGTACACGTCGGACATGCAGGTCGAGGGGATGATATACGGCAAGGTGCTGCGGCCGGCGGGATTCAAAGCGAAGTTGGTGTCACTGGACAGCAGTGCGGCGGAAAAAATGCCGGGCGTGAAGGTAGTGCGCGACGGCGACTTCATCGGCGTGGTGGCGCCGGATGCGTGGACGGCGGAGCGGGCCGTGTCGGCGATCAAGGCGCAGTGGAGCGTGCCTCCGCAGCCGTCGAACGCGAGCCTGTTCGAGTACCTGAAGAATAACCAGGAGGAAGGTGGCAATCGCGCCACCGGCTCCAAACATCAGACGGGCTCGGTGACGCAGGCCCTGGCGGAAGCGGATTTCAAAATCGAGCAGACGTACACCGTGCAGTACATCGCGCATGCGCCGCTGGAAACACGGGCCGCGCTCGCCGAGTGGAAGGGCGACAAGCTCACGGTGTGGACGGGAACGCAGCGTCCATTCGCGGTGCGCGACGAGTTGGTGGAGGCGTTCCGGATTTCGCCGGATAAGGCGCGGGTGCTGGTGCCCGACACCGGCTCAGCATACGGCGGCAAGCACACGGGCGACGCGGCGGTGGAAGCGGCGCGGCTGGCACGTGCGGCGGCCAAACCGGTCAAGGTGGTGTGGACGCGGGAAGAGGAATTCACCTGGGCCTACTTCCGCCCGGCGGGGTTGATCGAGGTTCGAAGCGGCGCGCGCAAGGACGGAACCATCGTGGCGTGGGAGTTTCACAACTGCAATTCGGGTCCGGCGGCGATCGGGACTCCCTACGACATCGCGAACCAGTTGATCCAGTTCCATCCGGTAAAGTCGCCGCTGCGGCAGGGGTCGTACCGCGGACTGGCGGCCACCGCCAACCACTTCGCGCGCGAGAGCCACATGGACGAATTGGCGCACGCGGCGGGAATCGAGCCGCTGGAGTTCCGGCTGAAGAACACAGCGAACCCGCGGCTGCGCGCCGTGTTTCAGGCGGCAGCAGCCAAGTTCGGCTGGGGACGCGAGAAGGCGACGGCAACGCGCGGCTTCGGGATTGCGGGCGGGATCGAGAAAGGCGGACACGTGGCCACCTGCGCCGAGGTTGCGATCGATACGAAGACGCGCGCAGTCAGGATCCGCCGCGTGGTGGAGGCGTTCGAGTGCGGCGCGGTGGTGAATCCCAACGGACTGCGCAACCAGATCGAGGGCATGATCGTGCAGGCGATCGGGGGCGCGATGTTCGAGGCGGTGCGCTTCGAGAACGGGCATGTTCTGAACCCGCATTTCGCGCAGTACCGCGTGCCGCGGTTCGCCGACGCCCCAGAGATCGAGATCGTCGTGCTCGACCGCAAGGACCTGCCGCCGGCCGGCGCCGGGGAAACGCCGATTGTCGGCCTGGCGCCGGCGGTGGCGAATGCGATCTTTTCGGCGAGCGGAGTGCGGCTGAGGGCGATGCCACTGCTGCCGGAGGGCAGAATTCCTGCATAAATCTTGCGCGCGGCACAGGTTTCCGCGCGCATTCTCTTCGGCCAGCGGACCGGCACGAGCATCTTAGTAAAGCGGATGGCGCCGCCCGTCGAATCGCAAAATTCCGAAGCCAGATGGATGTTCGCGGTGCGCGCGCTGCGCCATCGCAATTACCGGCTGTTCTTCGGCGGACAAAGCGTGTCGCTGATCGGCACGTGGATGACGCGAATCGCGACCAGTTGGCTGGTGTACCGCCTGACCGGCTCCGCGCTGTTGCTGGGGGTGGTCGGATTCGCGGGACAGATTCCGACTTTCCTGCTCGCGCCCTTTGCCGGCGTGTGGGTGGACCGACTGGACCGCCACCGCGTGCTGGTGGTGACCCAGATCCTGGCCATGTTGCAATCGTTCGCGTTGGCAGTGCTAGCGCTGACGCACCGCATCACCATCTGGAACATTGTGTGGCTGAGCGCATTCCAGGGACTGATCAACGCCTTCGACATGCCCGCGCGCCAGGCTTTCGTCGTGGAAATGGTGGAAGAGCGCGAGGACCTGAGCAATGCCATCGCGCTGAACTCGTCGATGGTGAACATGGCGCGGTTGATCGGGCCGTCACTGGCGGGCGTGGTGATCGCTGTGTTCGGAGAAGGCTACTGTTTCCTGATTGACGGGTTCAGCTACCTGGCGGTGATCGCCTCCCTGCTGCTGATGCGTCTGCGACGGCAGGAGCCACGCCGCGCCCGAACCAACATGCTGGCCGAGCTCAAGGAAGGGTGGGCTTACGTGTCGGGGTCGGTGGCGATCCGGGCGATTCTGGTGCTGCTGGCGCTGGTGAGCCTGGTGGGAATGCCGTACACGGTGCTGATGCCGATTTTTGCGGGCAGCATTCTCCGAGGAGGGCCGCACACGCTTGGGTTCCTGATGGCGGCGTCGGGAGTGGGCGCGCTAACGGGCGCGGTCCACCTGGCGTCGCGCAGGACAGTGGTGGGGCTGGGTCGGGTGGTGACGGCGTCGGCGGCACTGTTCGGAATCGGCCTGATCACGTTCTCGCAATCGCGCCGGATGTGGCTGTCGCTGGCACTGATGGTTGTAACCGGAATGGGCATGATGCAGCAGATGGCGGCTAGCAACACCATTCTGCAGACGATCGTGGATGAAGAGAAGCGCGGCCGGGTGATGAGCTACTTCTCGATGGCGATCGTGGGCATGACGCCGTTCGGTAGCCTGCTGGCGGGAAGCGTAGCGGCGAGAATGGGGGCACCGAGGACGCTGCTGATCAGCGGGGTGTGCTGCGTGGCGGGAGCGGCGTGGTTCGGGTTGCATCTGGAGGACGTGCGGAGCGAGGTGCGGCCGATTTACAGAGAGCTGGGCATCTTGCCGGAGATCGCCAACGGGATCCACCAAGCGTCGGTGCTGCGAACCCCACCGGAGGAGTGAAGGAGGCGGGCTCACGGTCGCGCTCCACCACTCTCAGAGCGAGGACCCCTGAATCCCGCATCCGGAGCGCGGTTCCGGCATCACATAAGCGTGTGATGCCGCGGGCGTATAATCACCGCAGGTGAGGGGTGTTCCCACAGAGAGGTTCCCAAAAGCAATGAATCTTCCCCGGACGCTTGGACAGCTCCGCCAGTCGCCGTTTTCCGAACCGCGCCTGCACAGCCGACGCGTGAAAGATGAACTGCGCGAAAACCTGATTGCCAAGCTGCGCCAGGGCGAGGCGATGTTCCCCGGCATCGTGGGCTACGACGATACGGTGGTCCCGCAGATCGTGAACGCGATTCTGTCGCGGCACAATTTCATTCTGCTCGGATTGCGCGGGCAGGCCAAGAGCCGGATTTTGCGCGCGCTGACTTCCCTGTTGGACACGCACATGCCATACGTTTCCGGTTGCGAGGTCCACGACAATCCGTACGCGCCGATCTGCCGGCGCTGCCGCGAACTGATTGCCGACGAGGGCGAGGAGACGCCGATCGCGTGGCTGGCGCCCGAGGAACGCTATGTCGAGAAGCTGGCGACCCCGGATGTCACCATCGCGGACCTGATCGGCGACATCGATCCGATCAAGGCGGCCCGGGGCGGGCACGAGTTGTCGAGCGAGCTGACGGTGCACTACGGGCTGTTGCCGCGGGCCAACCGCGGCATTTTCGCGATTAACGAATTGCCCGATCTCGCGGGAAAGATCCAGGTCGGGTTGTTCAACATCATGCAGGAAGGCGACGTGCAGATTAAGGGCTACCCGATCCGGCTGCCGCTGGACGTCGCGCTCGTCTTCAGCGCCAATCCGGAGGACTACACGGCACGGGGCAAGATCATCACGCCGCTGAAAGACCGCATCGGGTCGGAGATTCGGACGCATTACCCGGCGACGGTGGAGGAAGGGATCGCGATCACGTCGCAGGAGGCGTGGGCGCAGCGCGACGGCTACAAGCTGCAGGTGCCGAAGTACGTTCGCGAGGTGATCGAACAGATTGCGTTTGCGGCGCGCGAGGACAAGAAAATCGACAAGCGCAGCGGAGTCAGCCAGCGGCTGCCGATTACCTGCCTGGAGAACGTGATCTCGAACGCCGAGCGGCGGGCGATTCTGCACGGCGAAGAGACGGTGGTGCCGCGGATCGGCGACATCTACGCCGCCATGCCGGCGATCACCGGCAAGCTGGAATTGGAGTACGAGGGCGAGGTCAAGGGCGCCGACAACGTGGGCCGCGAGTTGATCCGCATGGCCATCGCGAAAACTTACGACGAGTATTTCCACGGGGCGAACATGCAGCAGATCGTGCAGTGGTTCGATCTCGGTGGGAATATCAAGCTCCAGGACGGAACGCCGGCAGCCAAGTTGCTGGAGGAGATCAAAGGCATTCAGGGATTGCTCGAGAAGCTGAGCGCGTTGGGGGTAAAAGCGCGCGACGCGGCGGAAGTGCAGGTTTCGGCAGCCGAGTTTCTGCTGGAGGGCCTGTACGCGCACAAGCGCATCGGGCGCAACGAGGAGCGTTTGTTTACCGCCGGCGAAAAGCAACCGCGCCGAGCGGAGGCGAGCGGAATGCGAGGCGAAGAGCCGCCGTTCCGGTCGAGAAGGCCGTTTAATTAGCCATGGTGGAACGAATTGTTTACTGGGCGGTGTTGGTGTGGGTCGCGCTGGGGACATTGTTAATGGCCTTCACGTCGGCGATTGCGTTACGCGATCCGAAACTGCACCTTGGGTTGGGAATTGTGCAACTCATGGGAGCGCGGGCACTGCTTGCGTCGGTACCGCTGGCGGTATGCGGGATTGCCGGGCTATGGCTGCTGATGCGACGACGGCTCACCGGCGCATATCTGGTTGCGGTGTTATCCGCCACGTGGGCGATCTGTCTGAGCGTAGAGACGTGGAAGGATTACGACGGAGCGGTAACCGGGATGGCCGCGGCATATTTGCTGGCCGCGATCTGGAGTCTCTCCACGGCGCGGAATTGGGCGAGAGCTTCGAGAAACGGCAGCTGCAGCGCGATCGCGGGTGGCTCGGAACAGGGCCGATGAAGCGCGTTACCTACGCCAAGTACGTGCCGGATCCGGCGGGCGAGATGAGCATGGAAGACCTGCTCAGCGCGCTGTCGGATTACCTGCTGCAGAGCGGGTTTCAGAATTCTTACGGCTTCATGGAAATGCGCGACCCGGAGCAGACGCTGGAAGAGCTGCGCCGCGCCATCGAAAACGCGCTGATGAACAGCGAGATGATGGACGAACTGCAGGAACAGCTCCAGCAGATGCAGATGGAAGGCAAGCTGGACGAGTTGATCGAGAAGCTGATCGAGCGCATGCAGGAGGAAGGGTTCATTTCCGTTGACCAGCCGCCGCAGGACCCGTCGAAGCAGTCGTCGGTGGGCGGGCAGGTGGGGCAAAACCAGGCGCAGACAAAATTCGAGATCACCGACAAGAGTTTGGATTTTCTGGGCTACCGCACCTTGCGCGACCTGCTCGGGTCGCTGGGCAAATCCAGCTTCGGGCGGCACGACACGCGCGACCTGGCTACCGGCGTGGAGGCAAGCGGCGCGGCAAAAACGTACGAGTTCGGCGACACGCTGAACCTGGACATCACGGCAACGCTGTCGTCGGCGATCCAGCGCGAAGGAGCGCAGGTACCGCTGAACCTGGAGTACAGCGATCTGCAGGTGCATCAGTGCGAGTACCAGTCGTCGTGCGCGACGGTGCTGATGCTGGACTGTTCGCACTCGATGATCCTGTACGGCGAGGACCGCTTCACGCCGGCGAAGAAAGTGGCGATGGCGCTGTCGCACCTGATCCGCACGCAGTATCCGGGCGATTCGCTGGCGCTGATCCTGTTTCACGATTCGGCGGAAGAAGTGCCGCTGTCGCAACTGGCGCGGGTCAAGGTCGGGCCGTACTACACCAATACGCGCGAGGGCTTGCGGCTGGCGCAGCGCCTGCTGGCGCGGCAGCGCAAGGACATGAAGCAGATCGTGATGATCACCGACGGCAAACCTTCGGCGCTGACCCTGGAGGACGGGCGAATCTACAAGAACGCCTTCGGGCTGGACCCGTTGGTGGTGAGCCAGACGCTGGAGGAAGTGTCCAAGTGCAAGCGCGCGGGGATTCTGATCAACACCTTCATGCTGGCCAGCGATTATGGGCTGGTGCAGTTCGTGCAGAAAGTCACCGAGATGTGCCGCGGAAAAGCGTACTTCACGACGCCCTATACGCTGGGGCAGTACTTGCTGATGGACTACATGAGCAGGAAGACGAAGACCATTCACTGACACACCAGCCAGCCGTCCCTACAGGACTGAAAACTCCCCGACAATTCTCCCGGCACTTAAAGTGCCGCGCTATTCTCATCCCGTCCCTTACGGGACACGAGGCGACAAACTCTCGTGTACGGTATTGCGTATCTGGCGCGTGCGAACTAATCTCATTTTGGAGAGGGGAAGCATGGCAGAACCAAGTTATGAGGAGTTGAAGGCGAAGGTGGAGGCACTGGAGAAACAAGCGGCGCGCAAGCGCAGCGGCCCACTGGAATTCCGCGTCAGCGAAAAGGGCGCGGTGAGCGTTTACGGGATGGGGCGGTTTCCAGTGACACTGTATTACGAGCAGTGGACACGGCTGCTGGAGGCGGCGGACAAACTGAAAGAGTTTCTGGAAGAAAACAAGAGCCGGTTGAAGCTGAAAAGCGCGGCGGAGTGAAACAGTTTCCAGTTTCTAGTTTTCAGCTCACGCGTAGGCGGATTCAGGGCGGCGGAATTCGCTCAGTGCGATGCCGATGTGCTGCAGGTGATGGACCATGTGGTCCACGTAATCCTCAATCAAGAATCCCAGCGTGACGGAGTCTCCGCCGGCGATGGTGCAGGTGCGGGCCAGCGATGAGGCGGGAATCCGGCGCGCGGCCGCCAGCATGTGCTGGTTTAAAGCCTTCCACAGCGCAACTAATTCCATCCAATCGCGATCGTCATAGCCCTGGCGCTCGACCCAGGCATCCTGCTCGTAGCCGGGAAGCGCGGGCGCGGATTCGCGTTGCACGCGAATGATGCGCACGTAATTGTTGACCGCAGAGTCAACAAGGTGGCCGAGCTCTTGTTTCTTCGACCACGCGTCGGGCATAGGACGGGCGGCGGCAGTGGTTGACGACAACGCGCTCAGGCGTTGGCCGGCGACGGCGAGTACGGCGGCAAATCGGTCCCAAGTCTGCATGTGGATCAGAGGCTCAGGGTTCATCTCTTCGTGGGGCCGCCGGCGGGGGGATTATTTGCCGCACTATCGGCGGATTTGACGGCGGCTTCGGCGGCCTGGAAGGCGATCTTGGCATGGGTGCCGTCGCAAAAGGGCTTATTCACCGACCCGCCACAGCGGCAAAGCGAGAACGCCGTCCTGCCGGCCAAGTTGTATTCATTGCCGTCGGCATCGGTCAGGGTCACCGATCCCTCGGGCGCCTCCACGCGAAACGGTCCGTTTTTTCTTGCCGTGATCTTCACATCCGCCATGATTTCCCTCCTAGGCTGTAATAGATGACGGGAAGGCGGCGCCGGACACTGAGAAAAGTCTACGCGGCGCAGAACTTCCGGGTGCGCTTTCATGTCCATGCCGGAGGTCCGCCGCATGGCCTAGGTTGTAGTACGGTTCGGGATGCACCAAGCGCTAGGGTCACTGGAGGAGCTCTCGATGAAGTCCATGCAGGGGAAATCCTGGGAGTCGAGAATTCCCTGGTTCCAGACTGGGCAGTTCTCCCCTGGCGTACCAATTCGGGATTCCAGACCATGGTGTGAACACCCCATTACTTCTCATTTTCCCTACGTTATCGCGGGCGAACAGCGGGCAGGCGGGGGGTGAAGCACGCTCATGGAACAGGGTCTCGTCGACAGAAGATCGTCGGAAGCATCGGGATGCCTCGTCGCAGCAGGAAGCAAGGTGATTGGTTGCAATGGGATAGCTAGGGTCCGCGAATGTGGCCCGCCAGTTCTGAGGGGAGCATCGGGACCGCACGGAAGAATGCGGTCCCGGCAATAGACTAGCTAGTTGACAACTCCGAGACGCGAGCGAATCTTGTCTGCCATCTCGTAAACCGACTTGAGCTTGGCTTCGGCCGCGGAAGGCAGCGCAGGCGTCTCGAGCGCCTGTTGTGTCCCAAGCAGGATGCCGGTCAGTTCGCCTCGCAACTGGCTGCGCAAGTCGGCCTCGGCGGCGTGCCGGGCGAGGCTGCGTTCCTGTTCCGCACGGCGGAGGGCGGCCTGGACATCGCGAACCACGCGTTCCATGCGGCTGAGCGCGAGATTCACGAAGATGGGCACCGCTCTTCCGACATGTTTGACCAGCATGTCAATCGTCTTGGGGCTGGGCTCGAGCAGGCTCTCGTCGATGACTACGGCGGCGAATTCCTGCTCGCGCAGACGGACCAGCGCGGTACGAACGTCACGCGCGACTTCAGTCTTGATGCGAGTAGCGGCCAATAGCGCGGTGGCGCACTCCTGGCCGCGGGCGGAAGTAGTGATCAGAAGAATCATGCGCTGGTAATTGCACTTCGTATGCCATCGCGGTGCAACTGAAAACGCATCAGATTGCGCTACTTGGCGTCATCGTTACTTCCCGTAATGGGAGCCTGAAGAGGGAATCGGGAAGGAGCCAAGCGCAATGCCAAGTTTGCCGACATGTCCCGGCACGAAAGAAAAGCCCGGCCGGATTTCGGCCGGGTGCGCCGCTGATGAACTAGTCCTCAACCGCGTACTCCTTGAGCTTGCGATACAAGGTGGTCTTGCCGATGCCGAGCAGGCGGGCGGCCAGCAGCTTGTCGCCCTTGAGCTGTTCAATGGTGCGCAGAATGGCTTCCCGCTCCAGTTCAGCGATGGACACTATCTTGCCCGCGCCGGTGGCTTCCGGCGGCATGGGGTGATTGGCATTCTGGATGGGCGAGGGCAGGTCGGAGGTCTGGATGTGGGGGCCGGAGCTGAGGGCACAGGCGCGCTCCAGGCAATTTTCCAGCTCGCGCACGTTGCCCGGCCAGTCGTAACCCATCATGAGGTTCAGCGCCTCCTCGCTCAAAGTGCGCTGCGAGCCGGTGGCGCGCGACAGCCTCTCCAGGAAGTGCTCCGCCAGCAGCGGGATGTCCTGCTTGCGGTCACGCAGGGGCGGAATCTTCAGGCTGAGCACGTTGAGGCGGAAGTAAAGATCGCGGCGGAAGGTGCCGTCGGCAACGGCCGCCTCGAGCTCGCGATTGGTGGCGGCCAGGATGCGCACGTTGATGGGGACGCGCTTGGTGCTGCCCACCGGCCGGATTTCCTTCTCCTGGATGGAGCGCAGCAGTTTGGCCTGGAAGTCGACGGTCAATTCGCCGATCTCATCGAGGAAGATAGTGCCACCCTGGGCGATGGCGAGTAGTCCTTCCTTGGCTCGCACCGCGCCGGTGAAGGCGCCGCGCACGTACCCGAAGAGTTCGCTTTCGATCAGCGTGGGAACCAGGGAACCGCAATCCACCGGGATGAACGGCTTGTCATGATAAGGCCCGGAGTAGTGGATGCAGCGCGCCACCAGCTCTTTGCCAGTGCCGCTTTCGCCCATGATGAGCACGGGGTGAGTGCTCTGCGCCGCCTTGGCGATGATGCGGTAGAGCTTCTCCATTTCCGATGGCGCGCTCCAGCATGACGCGGAGCTCGTCCAGGGTGAACGGCTTGCTGATGTAGTCAAACGCACCCATCTTCATCGCCTGCACCGCCGAGGGAACCGTGGCGTAGCCGGTGATAATGGTGACCACGGCATTGGGGCGGCGGCCTTTGATCGTGGCCAGCGCTTCCAGACCGCTACCACCGGGCAGCTTGAGGTCGAGCAACACGATGTCGATGTTCTGGCTGTCGAGCACCTTGTAGGCGTGCTCGGCGGAATCGGCGACGAAGGTGTTGAAGCCGGCACTCTGCGCGGCTTCGCGGCAACCTTCGCGGACGGCGCGCTCGTCGTCCACGATGAGCAGGTTGAGCAGATTTGCGCCCGGTAACTCACGGGGTCCAGTGATTGTATCCAAAGCGGAGATCATGGCAATTCCCTCTCCATCGGCGAACCGGGGCCGCCGGCGACAGCAGCCGACGGCCGGTGATCAAGGACTTCGCGCACCTTCTCGGCCAGCATGGCGCGGGAGAAGGGCTTGTATAAGAGCTTGGCTCCGGCAGCGGCCGTGTTGGCCTTGGCCGGATAGCCGGTGATAAAAAGAGCTCGGGTTTCCGGATGAAGCTGCTGGACCTGACGGACGGCGTCGCAGCCACACATCCCGGGCATGACCACATCGCTGATGAACAAATCAATGTTGCCGGTGTGGGCGCGGGCCAGCCGGACGGCCTGTTGGCCGTCGCGCGCCTGCAGCACGCGATATCCCGTTTCCGTCAGCAGATGAGCTACGGAAGAGCGCACGGCAGCGTCATCTTCGGCCAGCACGACCGTTCCCGTGCCGATGCCAGGCTGCGCGATGACGGCACCGGCAGCATCGGCGGCGAGGTCCGCGGTGGAACATGGCAGGTGGATGGTGACGCGCGTGCCCTTGCCGGGCTTGCTGGACACGGAAACCGCGCCGCCGCTCTGGCTGACGATGCCGTACACCATGGACATGCCGAGCCCAACGCCCTCGCCGACACGCTTGGTTGTGAAAAACGGCTCGAATAGGCGCTTGCGCACCTGCTCATCCATGCCGCAACCGGTGTCGGAGACGGTCAGGGTGGCGTATTCGCCGGGATGCAATCCGGGATGGCGCTGCGCCGCGCGCGCGTGCAACGTGCAGGCGCCGGTTGAGATGCGAACCTGGCCGCCCTCGGGCATGGCATCGCGCGCGTTCATCACAAGATTGAGGATGACCTGCTGCATCTGCGCTGGATCCACGTACACCGCGTCGTGATCGCCTTCGGAACGGGTGATGAGTTCGATGTTCTCGCCCAGCAGCGGTTCCAGCATGCCGCGCATGGAGGAGACGATGGCAAACAACGAGACCAGCCGCGGCGCCAGCGGTTGCTGGCGCGCGAAGGTCAACAACTGGCGCACGATGGCGGTGCCGCGCTGTGCGGCGAGATGGATCTCCTCGGCTTCGCGACGGCGCTGGGTGCGCTCCAGCAGCAGGTCGGAGTAGAGCGTGATGGCGGTCAGAACGTTATTGAAGTCGTGCGCCAGGCGGCGGCGATCGGAGACGTCGCGGACCACGTGCAAGACCAGAGGGTAGGAGCCGCGGCGAAATTCCAAGCGAATGGTGTCGAGCTCCGGCGGACCTTCATTGCCCCCAGCGCGTGATTTACGCGCGGCCTTGGCGGGGATGGAGAGGGCCTCTACCGGTTTCCCGATCAGGGAAAGAGGTGTGGAAAAGCCGGCAAGGCGGGCGTAGGCCGGGTTGGCGTAAACCACATGCCCGGCTTGCTCAATCATCAGGCCGTGCGGGCAATCATGGGCAGCCGCCTCCAAGAATTCGGTGCCGCCTCTGAGGAGAGCAGGAGCCGCCGATCTCGAAACGGAACGGGACATATCTGCCGCAAGTTGAGCCCAAGTTGGTACAGACGACCCGAGCAAAGAATAGATTTTTCCGTTTTGGAATGAAGTGACGTAAATCACAGGTGTGGCGGACATTACGAGAGGATATTAGGCTGTAATCGCCCTACTCGCTCCCATAAAAAGACACGTAGGCACAGACACGAAACCCGGAATGGGACGGGGCGGTCCACAGAGTTTCATTTTGGGACGTTTCTGGGTGGGAAAAGCGAGGCGTCAAGAAACGCCAACACTGGCCCGTCGTGGAAGGAGGCACCCTATGCCTTGGTGACCAGGGGTTGGGTGAGGCGGAAAGTGAGCCGGCGTTCCGGCGCGAAGGAGACATCCTTCTTGCCGGTAAAGTACGCACCGGCAGTGCCGCTGCCACCGCCGATGGCGGTGCCGATAAGGGCGCCCTTGGCGCCGCCGGCAATGGCCCCGATCAGCGCGCCAGCGCCCGCGCCTCCACCGATGAGCGCGAGGTTGCGTTTTTTGTGGGAGCCGCCCACCACGAAGACGCTGGAGGTATGCACGGGCTGCGATTTTCCGTCCATCTCAAGGGACACCAGCGAGAGGCGGAGGTAACCCGACTTGTGCAGGTGTCCCGAGGAGCGAGCAGCCACGACGCGGCCGCGAACCATGGCGCCGCGCGGAGCGATGGTGGTGCCGTCAACCACGATGGGATCGTCCAGCACGGCGGCAAATTCGTCGCCAGGCCGATTGGAGGCGCTGGAAATAGCGTTTTGCAAGCGCACGGAAATGGGAGTGCCGGCGGGAACGGTCACCTCATCCAGCGCCAGCGAGGGAGGGGAGAGGACTCCCTTCTTGGCATCGGAGAACGGTGGATTGGAACCGCCGGCGGGTGGGGCCGTAGCGGCATTGACGCTATCCGGGACGGTGCCGCAAGCGACGGCAAACAGGAGGGGGAATGAAATCACGACCAAAGCAACAGCCGATTTGATTGTCATGATAGACCCCATTGCATGGTTACGGGCCACCCGGCAGCAGGGCACTCCTGGTGCCAACTTTTGGCTATGATTTTCAATCACCTGTGGGAATGGCTCAGGTATCCCCGTGTAGTTTTTTCCGGCTTGGAGGGTAATACGGAAAAATGGGAGTCCGGGAAGCACTGGACTCCCATTCGGTCTTCCTGACTGCCGCGGGTTATTGCAAGCTGCCGCCCGCAGTGGCACGCAGCGAGGGTGCTTCGGACTCGGGTTGGGCAACAATGCCCCGGAACGGAGTGATGCCGAGCAGTCGTCCGCCGGCGATGCTGATGGAGCGGATGTGAAGTCCGGCATCGGCAGCGCGGCGCCATACTCGGCCGTCGTGCGTCGAGTAGATTTCGCCCGAAGGCGTCAAACCCAGGAGGCGCTGCGCATCGGCGTCGAAGCGCACCGACATCAGGTTCTGCGGCGGCGTTCCGACCAGCACATGTACCCAGTTGGCGCCATTGTCCTGGCTGTAAAACACACCGGCATGGGTGGCAATCCAAAGGCTTGCGGGAGAGATGGCGACGCCACGCACAATTCCCACATACGGGGGCAGGGCAATCTTTGACCATGCGGCGCCGCCATCGCGCGAAAACACCAACGAGTTCGGGGTTGCGGCCAAGATTTGCTCGCCGGCCGCGTCCATGGAGAAGAAGCTGCGCTCTGCCGCCACCGGCCCTCCACGCCAGGTCAGGCCGTGGTCAAGAGTAGTGTAAACGCCGTCCGAGGTAGCGGCAGACCAGCGATCGCCGGAAACCACGATGCGCGCCACGCGGGTGTTGAGCTCCGATTTCACCAATTCGCGGCGGGTGGTGATTACTTTCTTTTTGGTTTTCTTGGAAGTGGTCTTTACCGTCACCAGCCTTTCGGTGACGACGACGTTAATCGGCCGCCAGCGTGCAACCTTGTTCTCGTATAAATAGACGCCGCGGTGTGTGCCGGCGAGCAGGTCGCCGTTGGCCGATTGCGCCAGCGTGAAGATGTCGTGGCCGGCGAGTCCGGCGTTCATCTGCTGCCAGTGGCTGCCGCTGTCGTGGCTGACAAAGACGCCGCCGAATTCCTTGTCATTGAGCACTCCCGCATAGAGCGTGCTGGACTGGTTGCGATCGGCGAGCACGGTGGAAACCTGGCGATGCGAAAAGCCGTGGTTGGAAGCGCGGACGCTCTGCCCGCCGTCGTCGCTGGCAAGCACTCCGCTGCGGTCGGTGGCCAGCAGTATGTGCGACGACTGGTGCGGATCGGCCAAGACGTCATTCACGATCACGTTGGACGCGGTCGTGCGGCGCCACGTCTTACCGGCGTCAAGGGTCTTCCACAGCCCCTCCGTCGTACCGGCATAAACGACGGCCGGGTTGGCGGGGTCCTGGTGCAAAACGCGGGTGCGCCGCGCCGAGAACGGGATACCCTGAATTTTGTGGAACAGTTCGCCGGAATTCTCGCTCTTGTAGATACCGGAGCACGCGCTCAGGTACACGGTCGTAGGATTCTGCTGGTCAATGATGATGGAGAAGACATCGGAATCGTCCACGATGCCCTGCTTCATGGAGCGCCAGTTGAGGCCGCCATCGGTGGTCTTCCACGGCAGGTGCCAGGTGCCGGCGTAGAGCACGTCGGAGGAGCGCGGGTCTATGGCGATGGACTCGATGTTCTTGATCTCGGCATGGTTGGCAGGCGAGATGCGCTCCCAAGTGTCACCGCGGTTGGGGCTGCGGAAAACACCGTCCAGCGTGCCCGCCACCATGATGCGGGGATCGCGTTGGAAGACGGCGAAGCTGCGCACCGACTTGCCATGCATGGCGGGCAGCGCCTGCCAGGTGCGGCCGGCGTCGCGCGAGCGGAAAATGTCGCCGCCGTTGTTTTCGATGCTCCAGGCTGCAACGTAGATCGTGTTCGCGTCGGTGGGATCGACCACGATGTGGTCGAGGACATAGTCGTTGCTATCGCCAAAGTGGGCAAAGTGCGACCAGGTGGCGCCCGCGTCGGTGGAGAGATAGAGTTCGCCGGCGCTGGTACCCAGGAAGACGCGGCTGGGATCGTGCGGATCGAGCGCCAGGCTACGCACGTCGCCACCCTCGGGACCAAGCGCAATCCAGCGGCTATGGGAAGCCGGGGTCTGCGCCGCGGCAAAACAAGTGGCCAGAAGCAGAATGGCAGCCAAGTGCCGGGTGCGAACACGAAGGGCAGCCAAACTCACCAACTCGCCAGATGCAGTGGATGTGGTCACGTTTTTCATGCGGGAATGGTGTCGCGATTCTAGCCCAGGCGCTACAGCGCAATAGTACCAAGTCTGGTGACGAAGGTCGTGAGACGAAAGACCCCATTTGGCGGGACCAAATGGAAGTGCAGATCCGATTCGTTCCCGGCAGGCGGGGTTGCCGCGAGAGAGGAAAAGGCCGGTCGGAGACTACCGACCGGCCTCACTGCGACCGTTCTCAAACTACTGCTTCGGAGCCGCAGGCTTTGCTGCCTTCTTCTTACCCGGCGCGGCTTTCGGGGCCGGCGCCTGGGGATAGGCGTTCTTGCCCGCCTTCATTTTGCTGGCATCGAACGCTTGCGTGCCTTGAACGTTGAAGGTCGCCCCGGCGGGAACGAGGTAGATCTCGGCGGTGCGATTGCCAGCGCTGCCGGTACGCAACTCAAAGCGGCTCGGATCGATTCCCCTTTCCTGCGTGAGGTAGGCCTTGGTGTTGACCGCGCGCTGCTCGGCAAGCTTCTGGCCATTCTTCTCGCCAGCCTCGTAATTGCCGACAATGACAGCTTTGGCATCGGGTTCGCGCTGCAGGCGGAGAGCAACGTCGTCCAGGATGGCCTTGGCTTCGTTGTCCACGCGAGCCGGCAGCTTCGGATTCTTGAACTGGATTTCGTTGAGCTTGCTGGCCGTCGGCGGTGGTGGAGGAACCTCCACGTTGACCGACGTAGTGTTACTGCCGCTGAGCCCGCGATCGTCAGTCGCCGTACAGGTTATGGTGATCGGACCGGCGGAAGCGCCGGCGGTATCCATCGTGGCCTGCGCGCCGCTGGGCGAAATGCGGCCGCCGCTGGCGGTGAAGTTGTAAGTTAGCGGGCGATTGTCGGGACTCTGTCCGGTAGCGGTAACGGTGGACAAAGTGCCGGCTTGGACGGTGGCGGGGTTGGCGCTGCAGACAACGGTCGGCGGATGCTTGGGCGGCTCCTGCACGTTGAAGGCAGCGTTGCAGGTGGCCGGCGCCATCTTCTTTTCCTTCGGATCCGTTACCGTTGCGCTGACAGTGTATGAGCCGGGCGCCAGACCGGTGGTGTCCAACGCGACGGTATTATCTTTCGGGGTGGCCTTGCCGCCCGTTGTCTTGAAGTCGTAGGTGACGGTGTGGTTCTTGATGATGTTACTGGCGGTAGCCGTCATGGTCACCGGTTCGCCGGCCATGACCGAGGTCGGACTCAGGGAGCAGCTCGCGGCCAGGGGCGGCGGAGGCTGCCCGCCGCCGAGATTCAGGATAATGCCGGAGCGGACGCGCGCGCCCTGAAGATCCTTACTGTTGAGAATGACCGGCTTCCAAGTATGATGCCCCCACACGTAGTCCGCCTCGACCAGACGGAAAGAAAACCGCCGTGACAGCGGGATATCGAACCCGCCGCCCAGGACCGCGCCGATGCGGTTGTCGGTTCCCACGCCGTCCACCGAGAGGCGATGCAGTCCAACCAAGGTATGGAGGAACGGCTCGAAGTGCTCCTCGCGGAGTTTGAGCCGCGGGCCGAACATGAAAGTGGCGACGTTCACGTTGTCGCCATAATGCGCGTCGATATCAACGCTGAATCCGGCCCAGCGGTTGAAATTGAAGGTGGGGGTGACCCCGAATCCCTTGCTGATGGACGGCAGCTTGAAGTTGCCGACGTTGCCCCCGGGGTTCATCCAGGAGTAACCGGCGAAGATGTCGACCGTCGGAGGAGTCGCCTCCTGTGCGAATGAAGTGAAGGACAAAAGTAGGAGGGGGATTGCCGCCACGTACAGCCAAGTGCGGCCAAGAAACATTTCACGAAGTGACATGCCTGATCCTCCGGGAGATTCTCAGGGACCAACTACACCAGACTATCGAGGACAGATTAGCCGAACAGAAAAGCGGAGCCCACAACCGACATCCAGACATGGACCACAAACTGAAAATTGTAATCGCAACACGCTCGAAGTGCAAAGATTAGAGCCTGTTTAGGTGTGGGCCAGTTCCAAACTGACCCACCACCCCTGTATTGTCGGCGCGCAGCGGCGTAGGCGCGGCACTGTCGGGTAGCCGATTTCGACCTTTCAGCTGCATGATATAGATACCGGCTGGAGAGAAAAAACGGCCGAGTTACTGTCAGGCGGAATTGCGCATCTATGCAAGAAGTACTCGGCACCGGGCCGCGCATAAGCGAACCACATCTCTAAATCTTAGTCATTCTGTACGCATGAACTCCGCCGATGCGGATTCGTGGCGCACACGGTTGCCGAATGGGTTCCGAGCCTGAATAATGGAGCCGGACAAACGTTTATGAGCCAGGAAAAGGTACTCATCGTCGAAGACGAGGAAAACGAACGCAGTGGTTTGGCCGAGCTGGTCACGCTCTGGGGCTGCAAATGCGAGACGGCGCGCGATGGCATCGAAGCTCTGGAGAAGATCGGGTGGTTTGCGCCCGCCATCGTTGTGACCGATCTCATGATGCCGCGCATGGACGGCATGGAACTGCTGCGCCGGGTCGCCGAGCTGCCGCAGGAATGCAAGGTGATCGTCATGACCGCACACGGCAGCGTGGACAGCGCGGTGGAAGCGATGAAGATCGGCGCCTACGACTACATTCAGAAGGGCGGCGAACCGACGCGCCTGCGCACCATCCTGAAACACGCCGTCAGCCAGCATGACACCGAGCGCGAGCTGGAAGTGACGCGCCGCACGCTGCGCGACAAGGGCGTCATGGGACCGATGGTGGGCTCGTCGCGGCAGATGCAGGAGATCTTTCACCTGGTGGAAATGGTCGCCCCGAGCACGGCCTCGGTTCTGATCACCGGGGAAAGCGGGACGGGAAAAGAACTGGTAGCGCGCACCATCCACGAACTCAGCCCGCGCAAAGGCAAGCCGTTCATCGCGATCAATTGTGCCGCCATCCCTGAGACACTGATCGAGAGCGAGGTTTTCGGCCATGAGAAGGGCGCATTCACGGGCGCGCTGGAGCGTCGTGTGGGCTGCTTTGAGCTTGCCGAGGGCGGCACGCTGCTGCTGGACGAAATTGGGGAGATGCCGATCGGCACGCAGGCCAAGCTGCTGCGCGTGCTCGAGGACCGCAAGCTGCGGCGTCTAGGCAGCAAGGTCGAAACCCCCGTCGACGTGCGCGTGCTAGCGGCAACCAACAAGGTTCCGGAGGAGGCAGTGGCGCAGGGATATCTGAGGAATGACCTTTTCTATCGGCTCAACGTGTTTAACATTGCCATGCCGCCGCTGCGCGATCACAAGCAGGATCTGCCGGATCTGGTGACGACGCTGCTGGCGGAGATGAACGAAAAACACGGGCGCAAGGTGCAGTTGGTCAGCGACTCGGTGATGTCGCTGTTTTCCGCCAATGCGTGGCCCGGCAACGTGCGCGAGTTGCGCAACACCTTGGAGCGCGCGGTGATCGTGTGCGACGGCGGCGTCATGGAAACCAGACACCTGCCGCCGGGATTTGGGCAGGTGACACCGCGTCCCCCGGTGCAGGAACCCAACGCGGTGCGGCTGGGAGTGGGCACGACGGTGGGCGAGGCGGAAAAGCTGCTCATCCTCAAAACGCTGGAAGCCACCAACAACAACAAGACGCGGGCCGCGGAAATTCTGGGGATCAGCCTAAAAACGTTGCATAACAAGCTCAAGGAATACGGAACCAGCAACGTCGCGGCGGCGGGTATGGGGCAGTAAAGTCGTTGGTCGTTGGTCGTTGGTCGTTCGCAATTATGTGTCGCACCCGGCCAACGACTGACGACAAACGACTAACGAGTTCATGAGACTTCGACTCAAAGCAAAGTTGGTAATTGCCATCAGCGCCATGGTGGTGGCGCTGGTGGCGACGCTGTCGTACATCTACATGTCGCAGATGCTGCGGCAGCGGGTGAGGGAGGAGTACCAGACCGGGGACTTCATCGCCCACCAGATTTACCACGGCGCGCGCGAAGCGCTGGAACTGGATCTGGTCAACGCCAACGTGGACGCCGACGACCCGCAGGCGGTGGCGGCCGCCATCGAGGACAGCCTGCAGACCGACCCCGGGCTGAATTCCCTGCTGCAATCCATTGTGGGTTACTCGCCGACTATCTATGACGCAGCCATCACCGACACCTCGGGGCGTGCCCTGCTACACACCGATGCCGACGCGCAAGGCAAGCCGGTGCCGCCGCGGCCCGATTTCGCCGAGGTAGTGAAAGGCGGCTTTCGCCAGCAGATGGACATCGTGTTCGGCAAGCCGCGGGTGTACGAAGTCCGCCTGCCGCTGAGCCGCGCCGGCAAGCCGTTCGGGCAGATCCGTATCGGACTTTCCACCGTTTTCCTGAAAAGCGAGTTGCAGCCGCAGATCACGCACGCGCTGGAGTTCACCGCAATATCCATCCTGGTCTCGTTGCTGCTGGCGGCCGCGCTCTCCCACTTTGCGCTGCGCCCGCTGGCAGCCATCGGCGAGCGGCTCGATCGAATGGCCGCCGGCGACATCGAAGCCGCACCCGCCAAGCGCCCCGCGCGCTACGACGAGTACGGCCTGGTGACCACCAAGATCGACCGCCTCGGCCAGCAGATGCGCGACGTCAAAGAGGTGTTCTCCGCGTTGAAGGAAAACCTCGACCAGCTCATGGGCAACCTGCAGGACGGCCTGATGCTGTTCGCCCAGAACGCGCGCGTGGTGCTGGTGAGCGCTTCGGCGGAACAGTTTGTCGGCCGTGCGCGCGGTGAGATGCTGGGCCGCCAGGTCAGCGACGTGTTCGCGCGCGACACCCGCCTGGGCCACATGGTGCTCGACGCGTTTGACCTGCGCCAGCCCATCAGCCAGCGCGAAATCGAGGTGGAAGGCGGGCGCACGGTGCAGGTGTCGCTTGATTTCATCGAGCAAGACGGCCAGAACATCGGCGCGCTGCTCACCATGCGTGATGCCGAGTCGGTGCGCAAGATTGAGGACGAGATCGAGTTGTCGCGCCGCATGGCCGCCATCGGCCGGCTCACTTCCGGAGTCGCCCACGAAGTTCGCAACCCGATCAACGCCATCCTGTTGCACCTGGAGGTGCTGCGGGAAAAGATCCAGCAGATCGATCCCGAATCGCGGCGTCACATGGACGTGATCGGCAACGAGATCCAGCGGTTGGATCGGGTGGTGCAGACGCTGGTGGACTTCACAAAACCGGTTGAGTTGCGGCTCGGCGATACCGACCTGCGCCGGGTGATCGATGACGTGTCCGTACTGGCAGCGCCGGAAGCGGCAAAGCTGGGGGTCGCCCTGCACAGCGAGCTTCCGCCGGCGCCGCTGGTGGTGAAGGCTGACGCGGACCTGGTCAAGCAGGCGGTGCTCAATATTGCCCTCAATGGCATTCAGGCCATGCCCGGCGGAGGCACGCTGGTTATCGCCGCCCGGCACGAAGTCAACGCCGTTGAAATCGAGATTCGCGACCAGGGGCCCGGCATTTCACCGGAGGTCCGCGACAAGATTTTCAATCTCTACTTCACGACCAAAAAGTCCGGCAGCGGCATCGGCCTGGCGATGGCGTACCGGGTCATGCAACTGCACAACGGGTCGCTGCAATTCGAGTCGCAGCCGGGACAGGGGACGGTGTTTTATCTGCGCTTCCCCGCCCCCGAACCAATCCGCAGCGCGGCTTCGCGCGAGGCCGCCCAGGCACAGAAAATCTCGGCGGCCTCGTAAACGGCTTGCGCTCGAATCGAAAGGGATTTAGAAGAGTACTATGCGGTTGTTGCGCGCCACGGCCCTGGGGGTTCTTATTGCGTCCGTGCTGGCGCTGGGCGGATGCAAGAAGAAGAAGCCCGCGCTGCCGCCGCCGCAGGCGCAAGCGCCTACCATCACGCAGCCCCAGCCTGAAGAGCAGCCACCCGCCCCGGCTGCGTCCGAACCGAATCGCCCGCAGCCGGAATCGACGCAGCCGCCGCCTGCCACAGGTGAACCCGCGCCGAAACCGATACCCAAGCCACGCCACACCGCGAAAAAGGCCCCTCCGCCGCCCGCAGCGGAGAAACCTGCCGAACCGCCCTCCAAAACGGTGGTTCCCGAGGGCGGCGCGCAGCCGGCCACACCGCAGCTTTCCGCCAGCATGCCGCATGATGCGGCCATCCACCAGAAGCTCAACACGGCACAACTGCTGGAAGCCACCGAGTACAACCTCAAGAGCATCACGCGCGAGCTCAATGCCGATGAGCAGGCGATGGTGCAGCACATCCGCAGCTACATACAGCAATCGCGCGATGCCAGCAAAGACGGCGACACCGAGCGCGCCTACAATCTCTCCCTCAAAGCCCACCTACTCTCCGACGAACTCATAAAACGTTAGTATCCGAAATTGACCGGCGCACATCGAACCTCTAAAGTCTTTGCACCTGGCGGGGGTACCATATGGACCAGTGGCGCGGGCTCCTTCTGGTGGTTTGCCTTTCCCTGTTGAGTTCCACCTCGATGGCGGACGATTCGCATGCCGGGCACAACATGACGCTGGGCAGGGTCGGCACGGTGAATTTCGAGGTGAGCTGTTCTTCGGCCGCGCAGAGGGCGTTTCCGCACGCGGTGGCGCTGCTGCACTCGTTTGCCTACGAGCAGGCGCTGGCCGAATTCACTGCCATCGCCAGCCAGGATGAAAAGTGCGCCATGGCGTACTGGGGCGAGGCCATGACCTGGTGGCGGCCGCTATGGTATCCGCCTGACGCCGATGCGCTGCGCAACGGCTCGGCAGCCATCGAGAAGGCCGCTTCGCTGGAGCTTCCCACCGGGCACGAGAAAGGGTACGTTGCCGCGCTGCGCGCCTTTTACTCGGACTACGACAAAATCGACTATCGCACGCGTGCCATGAACTATCGCATGGTAATGCAGGGGCTGCACCAGCGCTTCCCGAAGGACAACGAGGTATCTGCATTTTACGGTCTTGCGTTGCTGGCCACCGCGTCGCCCACCGACAAGACTTTCCGCGATCAGCACGAAGCCGCCACCATCCTGGAAAGGGTTTTTGCCGAGGAGCCGGACCATCCCGGGGCGGCGCACTACCTCATCCACAGCTTCGACAGCCCTGCGCTGGCCAAGGATGCGCTGCTGGCGGCGCGCGCCTACGCCCGCATCGCACCCGATGTGCCGCACGCACTGCACATGCCCTCGCATATCTTCACCCGTCTCGGGCTGTGGCAGGACTCGATTGATTCCAACGTGGCGGCGGAAAACGCAGCGCGGCATTGGGCTGAAGCCAAACCCATGCCATACGCCTCGGACCAGCAACTCCATGCCATGGATTACCTGATGTACGCCTATCTGCAACAGGACCGCGAACGCGAGGCGGAAGGCGTGCTGAAGGAAATGAATACGCTGCAGAAAGTGCAGCCCACCGGAGCGTCGTTCTATGCGCTAGCGGCCATTCCCGCTCGCTACGCGGTCGAGCGCAGCCAGTGGACCGCGGCTGTGGCCCTGCAGCCGAACCATGCCGGCAGTCCGGAAACCTGGGCGATCACGCACTGGGCGCGCGCGCTGGGCGCCGCCCATACCGGCAACTTCGACCTGGCGCGCGCCGAATTGAAGGAGCTTGAAATCATTCGTGACGCGTTGCAGCAAAAACATCAGGGTTACGACTGGGCGACGCAAGTCGAGATCCAGCGGAGGGAGGCGGCGGCCTGGCTGGCACACGTGGAGAAGAATAACGACGAGGCCGTGTCCTTGATGCAATCGGCGGTTCAACTGGAAGATTCGACGGAAAAAAATCCCGTGACCCCCGGCGCGGTGCTGCCGGCGCATGAGCTGTTGGCCGATCTGCTGATGGGAATCCATCGCCCCCGGGATGCGTTCCAGGAGTATGAGGCCTCGCTGAAAACGGCGCCGCACCGCTTCCACGCCGTGCAGGGCGCCACGCGCGCGGCCGAAGCCGCGGCGAACCACGAGGCCGCGCATAAGTACAGGCGCGAGCTGTTGGAGTTGACCAGGTCGAATCAGGGCGGAGTTTACCTGGCGGCGAAGTAAGACGGCGAGTTTGCGCGAATACCGCCTCGATTTCAACTCTGACGCCTCCTCGCTTTTGTTGCAGCGGGGAGCACGACGGGTGGGCACCCACACTTGTCTCACAGCAGAAAGCGTGCGCTACCGCCCAACCGGCAACCGGGTTACTGCTGTGCAATCATGTAGAACACGAGGGCGAACGCGATGGCTCCTAGAACCCAAAACGCGGGGCGTGTAGCAACATGAGGAAATACGCCGATGCCCAACGCCAGCCCAGAGCGCCCCGCTTTCACGAATTCACGTGCCACAAAGACTAGATAGACAACCAAGACCGCCGCTAGCCCTATGAATGTGCTCAAGAGAATCACAGATGCCGACATCCGCTCTTTCATCATGGCTAAGGATTCCTCGTGCAAGCGAACTTCGGGTAACTGTCAGGAGCGGGAAATAAATCCTTAGAGTGCTCCGCCCACGCACTCCCATGGCAATCCCAAAATCCTGTCACAGAGACCGAGCGTCATCCAATCATATGCGGGTATCTAAGGGGTCGCTTTGGGCACCTTTCTGAACTTAGGTGAGATTTCTTTCTGAGTCATCGCGCCCCCTTATTACGACGCCAAAGGAAGACGCTGAGAAAAGTACGCCCCCGAAGGTACCAGGCGTCGAGACGAAGAGTTGTTACGAAAACAGATTCCCATTCTTGCAATTGACTGACCCGAAGCCGTTTGCGTCGCCGCCGAAATGCTTGGTCTCGGCGCAGCAACGGGCCGTTTTGTTCTGTTTCCAGAACAAGAAAGACTTCAAGAACGAGGCAAATACACGCCACCAGAAGCACAAGGTCGACCGGACTCTCACTACTTCCTCGACCGGGCCGCCTTGATCTTGGCCAGCAACTCCTGCGCCGGCTGTTGATACGGGCCTTGGATATTGGCGGCCTGCGTCAGGGTGTTGATCGCGTCCGCCGCGCGCTCCATCTTCGCGTAAGCGAATCCCAGGAAATACAGGACGCCGGCGAGATCCTCGGGCGAGTTCTGCAGCAAGGTGGTTGCGGTCTTGAGTTCAGCAGCGCCGGCGGAAATTTTGTTTTCTTGCAGCAGGACGCGCCCCAGCACCGAGTGGGCCACGCCCGCCAACTTGCGGTCCGCCGTCTCCGGGGCATGCTTTTTTTGCAACTCGATCACCTTGCGCGCGTACGTGCCGGCGGTGGCAACGTGCCCTCCCGAGGGGTCATTCAAGTAAGCGCTGGCCAGCACGGTCAACAGGCGAATGTCGTTGGGATGCTTCGCCAACATCTTGTCGCCGAACGCCGCTAGGCCGGCGGAATCCTTCATCTCTTGCAGCGTCATAATGGCTAACGTCGCCAGCGACTCGCTGAACTTCGACGACGGAAACGCTTCCAGGTACTTTTCGATTTCGGGCATGCGCATGCGCGGATCCTGCTCGGTGGTGATCGCGTTGTACCCAGCGACTTCGATGAACTGATAATTCGGCTGCAGCGCCTCTTCTTGCGCCGCCAATTGGCTGGCGTACTCCTCGGGCGTCACTCCGTCAGGCTTGGGCGGCTTGCCCACCGCGTTGATCACCGTGGCGCCGCGCACTGCGTAGTCCACCACCTTCGCCGAATCCTTGAGCTGCTGTGCGAGATCCACCTGCATGACCAGGATCTCGACCACGCCGGGCATGGCGGCCAGCGCCCTGTCACCGTAGGCCAACGCTTTTTGGGGATCACCGGCGGTGACGGCGTGTTGTGCCAGTTGCCAGTTGCCGTACGCGACCGCCGCCGGATTGGAGGAGAACTTCTGCACAAACTCTTCCAGCATCGCGTTGCGCTGCTGCAGGTCGGCCTGGTTGGTGATCGCCTGCAGAGCCTTGTCCTCGGGCGTGCCCGCCGCAATAACGATCCTCGATTGCGCTCCCAACCGCGGCGCAAGCAGGGAAAAGAACAGCGCAATCGCCAAGCATCGGTTCGTTTTCATACGGGGACCTCCCGGAGCGTCGCTTGAGAGGAATGCTATCTCTGAAACAGGAGACTCGGCAAGGCGCGCGTCACCAGCGTGGGCGAGCGAAAAAAGGCTGCCCCGGCGGGCAGCCTGCGTAAACAGCGAGACAACCTTTTAAGCGGCCGGCGGAGGCGTTTGCGCATACGCTTCGGCCCGCCCGCGTCCACGCCCCGCGGGCAGTCCAACGTCCCGAATCTTGTACAACAGCGCGCGATAGCTGATGCTCAGCGCGCGAGCAGCGCGCTTACGGTTCCAGTGGTTTGCCTGCAACACTTTCAGGATGATCTTGCGTTCCAGTTCCAATACCGCCTGGCGCGTCACCTTCTTGAGGGAAATCGGGCCATCCACCTGGATGTCGTCGTCGAACAGGTCCTGCTTGCGCGGCAGGAGTTCGGAGGTGATGGCTTCATCGTTCCCGAGGATGGTGTAGCGCCGCATCAGGTTTTCCAGCTCGCGGATGTTGCCCGGCCAGTGATAACGCTGCAACTGGGTAAGCAACGGCGGCGACAACGGGCGCACGCGCGCGTTGTATCTCTCGCTGTAGATATCCATGAAATACTGGACCAGGACCGGAATGTCGGCAGCGCGATCGCGCAGCGGCGGCATTTGGATGTTCACGACATTGATGCGGTAGAACAGGTCCTGGCGGAAGTGCCCGATTCCGACCTCGTGCTCCAGGTTACGGTTGGTCGCACACACCATGCGGACTTCAACCTTCTTGTCCTCCTGCGCACCGATGCGGCAGAACTGACCATCCTGAAGAACTTGCAATAACTTGGACTGAAGGCTGTAATCCAACTCGGAAATTTCGTCGAGGAACAAGGTTCCCCGGTTCGCCAGTTCGACACGGCCGGGCTTGTTGGCGTAGGCGCCGGTGAAAGCTCCTTTTTCGTAGCCAAACAGTTCGCTCTCCAGCAGCGTGCCCGGGATCGCGGGACAATTCACCTTCACCCAAGGCCCGTTCGACCAAGCCGAGAGCTGATGAATCATGCGCGCAATAATATCCTTGCCCGTGCCGCTTTCCCCCAGGATCAGCACCGGAAGGTTCGCGCTGGCGATCTTTTGCACGCGCTCGCGTACTATCTGCATGGCGCGCGTGCTGCCGAACATCACCGGGTCCGGCGGAACGGGCGAGGGGGAGCGATCAAGCGGCAGTGCAGTTGCGGCCACGGACATAGCTCCTTGGTTCCTGTTCCAAGACTCATGCGACCCTGCGGAAGAGTAATGCACTCAAATCACCGAACTTTCATCTAGCTTGTGGGGCATCCTAGCACGGACGTTCGCACGCCAATCGTACATCGTGTCTTTGTTTTAAACAACTTAGAATAACTCTTTGGGCAAATCTTGGATTTCCTTGCCGGGGAGAGTTTGGCAAATGTGGGAAAACTATTTCCTACGCGGAATTAATTTTCTCTTTCCCTGTGTCCAGCAGCGGCTTATTAAACTTCAGCCCCACCAGATGACATCGTTCGCCATGGGTGATGCGTACCAGCTTGGCTTTCAAGCTGCGCACCGATTGTGGAGACTCGGAACTTGGGGGTAAGGGAGCAACCGGAATCTCCAGCGCCAGGCTGCTAGACCGCGGCAAACTGCGGCGCGTAGCCAACAGGATGCCACCGGCGCTGATGTTCAAAGCGGTAGCAAACTCAAGGAATTCCTTGCCATCTTGATCGACCCCGCGCACGAAAACCGGTATCGATAAGGGGAGGCGTTGGTGTTTTCGTCGCTCGGACCCAGGCTTGATCATCGTACGTTTTCCCATGCGGCTTGGCGCACATCAGGGGCCAAACATCAACCAGCTTACGACCGACAAGGAAAAGGACTGTAACTAGCAGCCACTGAGGTATTTACGCATATCTGGATCGCGATTCTCGCAACATTTTTCGAGCGCACCTTAGCAGTAAATGCAGCAACCTTTTGCGACTTTCGAGTAAAACCGCTGCACCGGTGAACTTGACTTCCCCAACATGGTCTCCTATCATCTTACAACAACAACGCAGCATCCCGTTCAACCTTTCTCCCCCTGATATCATCAGGGTTATGTCTGAGCACTCCGACAATGGCGCTGCCGCGATGCCCGCAAGACGCAGCGGCGATTTGTCGGCGGCCTTTCCCGTTCCTGGAAAGCGCGGCGCCGATCCAAGTCCCAATCCTTGTCCGGACGAACTGCTGCGCTCTTACCAGCAATTAGAAACGCAGTATCAACGGTGCGCACAAGCTTTGGCCACCGCCGCGCATGACCTTCGCACTCCCTTGGCGGTGGTTTCCGGCTACATCGAATTGCTCATGAGCGGCAAACTCGGACCGCTGACCGAGCGTCAAACCCGCTGTCTGGAAGATATGTATTCCAGCAGCCAGCGCTTGCATCGGCTGATTACGGATTTTCTTACCTTCAGCGCTCTCCAGACCGGCAACATGAACTTGCAACTGGACGAGCCTCGCGATCTGCACCTCTGTCTCACGGAAATCTGCAGCTTCTGGATGCCGCGGTTCCAGAGCAAGGGAGTCGCATTCTACTACCTCCCCAGCGAACACCTGCTACCGTTTCCCTTCGACTATGACCGCATCCAGCGGGTGGTTTCCAACCTGCTGGAAAACGCCTTAAAATACACGCCGCAAGGCGGGACCGTCTGGCTGAACGCGGAGCCGCAACTGTGGGAACGGCGCACGCTCGAAACGCGCCCGCAAGCCCGCGAACGCCGCAAGCAAGCGGTGGCGGCGCCTAACGCTGTGCGTGTGAGCGTGGCTGACACCGGCCCGGGCATTCCGCCGGAATATCACCAGGAAATTTTCGGCGACTTCTTCCAGGTCCCGAACGGTGAAATCAGTGGCGGGGGCATGGGACTGGGGCTGGGCATTGCCCGGCGCCTGGTGCAGGCCCATGGCGGGAAGATCTGGGTCGAAAGCGAACCTAGTTGCGGCAGCAAGTTTTCTTTTGTTCTTCCCCTAAAGCACGGATAAACGTGCATAATCGGCAGAGCGAATTTGGAAAGGCAGAATGCGAAACTGATGGGGAATTCTCCGAGGATACTGGTCGTCGATGATGAACCGAGCATGCTGCGCTATCTGCAGACGCTGCTCGAGGTGGAATCCTACAACGTCGATACCGCGGTCAGCGGCGAACAGGCATTGATCAACCTGCAACAAAGCCTGCCGGACGTCGTGTTGCTCGACGTCCTGATGCCCGGCGGGATGGATGGGCTGGAGACGCTGGAGCAGATGCGGGAACGTTATCCGCAACTGAAGGTCATCATGCTCTCCTGCGTCAGCGACACTCGGAAGGTGGTGCAGGCGATCCGCCTCGGGGCGCAGGACTACCTCACCAAACCCTTCCAGAAGAACGATCTTGAAGCCGTCATCCAGCAATGCATTGGCGGGACCGCCACCGTGGCGGCGCCGCAGGGGGAAATCGAAGACCTGGGTGACGATGTCTTCTTCGTCTGCGGCAGCGCTTCGATGCGCAAGATCCGCTCCCAGGCCAAGCTGGTGGCGAACGTTGATATCCCCGTGCTGATCCTGGGGGACAGCGGCGTCGGCAAAGAAGTTATCGCCAAGATGATTCACAAGTACTCGCCACGCTCGCACCGCACGTTTCTCAAGGTGAATTGCGCCGCAGTTCCTGCCGACCTGCTGGAAAGCGAATTATTCGGCTACGAGCCGGGCGCTTTCACCGGCGCCACGCATGCCAAGCCGGGCAAGTTCGAGCTCTGCAACAAAGGCACGATCATGCTGGATGAGATCGGCGAAATGCCGCCGTCGCTCCAGGCCAAGCTGCTGCACGTGCTGCAGGACCAGCAATTCTCACGCCTTGGCAGCCGCACCGTGCAGAAGGTGGACGTCCGCGTGCTGGCCGCCACCAACATCAACATTCAGGAAGCCATCGCGTCGCGCAAGCTGCGTGAAGACCTCTACTACCGCCTCAACGGCTTCTCCATCACCCTGCCGCCGCTGCGGGATCGCAAGGAAGAAATCCCGCTGCTGCTGAAACACTTCATGAGCCAGGTGGCCGAACACTACGCGCGCCCGCCTCTGCCCCTGACTCCGTCGCTCATCCAGGCTTGCGAGCGTTACCATTGGCCGGGCAACCTGCGCGAGTTGAGCAACTTCGTCAAGCGCTATCTTGTGCTCGGCGACGAGGAAATGGCAATCACGGAACTGGCGCCGCAGGGAGAGAGAGGGATGACGGCTGCGCCTGGCGCCGGCGCGGGAGGAATCGGCGCGGCCGACAACGGCCTGAAATCACTGGTACGCGGCGTCAAGGACGAAGCCGAAGCGGAAGCCATCAGCCGCGCGCTTACGGAAACCAACTGGAACCGCAAAAAGGCTGCGGCGCTGCTGAAGATCAGTTACAAAGCCCTGCTCTATAAAATCCGTCAGTACGGCATCCAGCCGAACGGCAACACGCATTGAAATCCTCTTCACCAATCCTTCCGCCCGGCCGGTGGGATGGACCTTAGTTCTTGATGCGATCACTCTCGCGGCGCTCCCGCTTGCGAAATCTGCCGCACTCCGGTTAGCGGCCGCTCTTCATTTTCTCTTTGACCTGGTGGGCCAGCTTCTCGATTTCCTCGGCTTTCTTCATCACTTCCAGCGATAGAACATTCTCGTTTGTCTTGTCCACGTACTGCTTCAGCTCGGTGGCGAGAGACAGCAGCTTATCCGTGTCACGCTGGATCGCCGCTTGGCGTTCCTTGTTCAATCGCTTGTCCCGATCACGTTCCATGCGCTGAATGTCCGGGTTGCTGTCGTTGCGGCGTTGCTCGAACTGCGGATCGCCGCTGGCAGCTGCGCCGCCGGGCCCACGGCGGGGAACACCGGCCCTCTGGGTTAAACCGGATCCGCATATAGTCAGGAGAAGGGTTACGAAAAGGACGGCTTGCCGCACGATGGCCTCATCAGAATCGGGATGCGGCGATTATAAGATGAAGAGCAGGTGGCGCAAAGGAACGAGGCGTTTTGTCCCTGTATAATCGCGTGCTGAAAGCGCGCATGGTCGAGCCATCCATCAGGGCGGAAGTCAAGGCACTTCCCGGCGGCCTGCGCGCGCAGCAATTCCGAGTTTCTCGTCTCCGACCCGCAGCTGCCGGACATCGAGCGCGTCAGCGGTAACGAGGTGGATTACGTGATGCTGGTGAAGACCCGTCCCGGTCGGCAATGCAAGGTCATGCGCGAACTCCGCCGCCGCATCAAGGAGGGCGTCGAAAAGAATCACATCGCCCGGCGTCCCGGGTGGCATGTTTGTCATGCAGAGCGTGCCGGGAAAGGCTCTCTGATTGGCAATTTGGAATTTGCAATTTTGTGATTTCTGACCGGGGAGAGGGTGCAACTTGCCGGAGATCAGTCGCGGTAGCAATACTGGTCTTTGGCTTGAAACTAGAAGCTACGTCTATGGCAGAGCGGGCGGCAGCTCGCAGTACGTCCGAGCGGGAGCGCAGCGCGCGCGGGCTGCGGCTGGCGGCGCGCGAGGTGTTCCAGGAAGCACTGGCTCAGAGCACCATTCAGAAGGCGTTCGCGCGACACGTCAATTACGAGCGCGGGGTTCTGCGCGTCTGCGAGGACCTGTACGGGCTGCCGGCGTACGACCGTGTGTCGGTCATCGCCATCGGCAAGGGCGCGCACAACATGGCCGAGGCGCTGGCGGAACAGATGGGAGACGGCCTGGAAGGGATTGTCGCTGGTTCCACTCATCCCGGCACGCAACGGCGCGGGTTCCGTTACTTTTGCGGCGGACATCCTCTGCCCAATCGCGAATCGCTGGCCGCAGGCCGGGCGATCCTGCGCTACGTGGCGCGGCAGCCGGAGGAAGCACTCTGCCTTTTCCTGATCAGTGGCGGCGGGTCGGCGTGCGTGGAGCATCCGGCCGACGACGCGATCGCACTGCAGGACATCGTCAAAACCTACGAGGTGCTGGTGCATTCGGGGGCGCCGATTGCGGAGATCAACGCCATCCGCAAGCACCTGTCGGGGATCAAAGGGGGACGGCTGGCGAGGGCGGCGGCGCCCGCGCAGCAACTGTCCATCATGGTGTCGGATGTGCCCGACAAGGCGCTGGACTCGCTGTCGTCGGGGCTGACGATGCCGGATTCGACTACCGTCGAGGATTGCTACCGCATCGCCGAGCGCCACCGCATGGTGGAGGAGTTTCCGCCATCGGTGCGCGAGTTGTTTACGAAAAAAATCCTGGAGGAAACGCCGAAGGCGGGTGACCCGGCGTTTGCCAACTCGCGCTGGTGGCCGGTGCTGTCGAACGCGTCGCTGCTGCAGGCCGCGGCGGCACAGGCGGCCGCGCGCGGGTTCGCCGTCGATGTGGACAACTCCTGCGACGACTGGGACTACGCCAAAGCGTCTGATTATCTGTTGAACAAATTGCGCAAGCTGAGGCAGGGCGTGGCGCGGGCGTGCCTCGTATCGGGCGGAGAAGTGACAGTGAAGGTGAAGGCGAAGCACGGCGTCGGCGGGCGGAACTCGCATTTCGCGCTCTGTTGCGCACAAAAAATCGCGGGCGAAAGCATCACCGTGCTCAGCGCCGGCACCGACGGCATTGACGGCAACAGCGCCGCGGCGGGAGCGATCGCGGACGGGACCACGCTGGAGCGCGCGAAAACACAGGGGCTGGATGCGGCGAAGTCGCTGGCGGGCTGCGATGCGTTTCCCTTTTTCGATCGTTTGGGGGACGCGATCGTCACCGGACCGACGGGGAACAACCTCAGGGATCTGCGGCTGTTGCTGGCTTGGTAGATGTGAGCAGTTAGAGTTAGGAGTTAGCGAGCAGCACCCGACCTTCGTTGCGACCTGGTAATTCGAATGCGAGGCAAGACCTTCAGCGACCGCCAGAGACACTCCGGGCTAACTACCTATAGCTACTGACTCCTGTTTTTCTAATCCAGCCGCACACCGCGATGCGAATTCCAGGCGATGCTGGGGAAGGTCTCGGGAAAACGCGCCTGCTCATGCTCGGGCGCTTGGGCCTCAGTAGACGGATGGCAGAAGCAAGGACGATCGTTGGTGTAGTCGGTGTGGCAGTACGGGCACAGCATTGAATTTCTCCGCCGCCGCGATTCAAACAATCAGGATGCAGGCGACTAAGCGGATTGTGGGCGTGCCGGCGGGGAAAGGGAAACGCATAATTTCGATTGGCTTGATAAGCAAAGACAGTAATTAGTAACTAGTAATTAACAAGACAGACTTGTGTTCAGGGGTGGGAGAAACTGTGAATTTAAGCGGAACAAACTAGTTACTAATCACTAACTACAGTTTCCTCATTCAAACACCTGCGTCACACCCTCTTGTAACACCAGCACCCGGTCGTCGACGCCGTGTTTCTTCGCCTCGGAGGCGAGGAACTGGAGCGGCTGGTCCATGGGCTCGTGCGAGAGGCGGAAGGTGCCATAGTGCATGGGGACCATGTAGCGGGCGCGCAGGTCCAGGAAGGCGCGCACGGCGTCGGCGGGCGAGGCGTGCACGTTGCGGAAGGAGGGCGGATCGTAGGCGCCGATGGGCAGCATGGCGAGCTGGGGGCGGAGGCGCTCGCCGATTTCGCGGAAGCCGTTGAAATAGGCGGTGTCGCCGGCGTGGTAGAGACATTCGCGTTGGGAGCGAATCACGTAACCGCCGAAGCCGCGGTGCATGTCGCGAACGACGCGCGCCCCCCAGTGGCGCGAGGGCGTATGCACGATGCTGAGGCCATTCTGCTGGTGCTCGCCCCAACAGTCGAGCTGGATGATGTCGCTGAAGCCCAGGTCGGAGACGAGGTCGGCCACGTTCCGCGGCACCACGATCGTGGGCGCGGGCCGGTGCAGGCGCCGCGTGTGTCGCACCAGCGCGCGCAAGGACGGGCGATGCAGGTGGTCGAAGTGGGCGTGGGTAACCAGCACTAAGTCGAGCGGCGGCAGGTCTTTGATTCGAACCCCCGGCTGGCGGAGGCGCTTGAGGACGAAGAGCCAGTGGGCGAAGTTGGGATCAATGACGAGATTCATCCCGGCCATCTGGACGAAGAAACTGGAATGTCCGATGAAGGTGAGCCCGAGTTGTCCGCTGCGTGCCAGAACCGGTTTGCGCGGCTGGCCGGTGCGCGGCGTCAGCGCGGAATGGCGTACCAGCTTGCTAAACTGGCGGGCGCGTCGCCGGAGGGTCAGATTGATCATCCGCATATTAGACGCCGAGCGGGTGGCAGATGATTCTAGTGCGAGAGTACCCGCGCAACGCAATTTCAGAACTCGACTTTGTATAATCACCTGCTGTTGTTTGCGAGGCAAGACATGCGCGTAGCGTTTCTGGGATTGGGGATCATGGGCCGTCCGATGGCGGCGAAACTGGCACAGGCGGGTCACGAGGTCACCGCATGGAGCCGCAGCGCCGGCAAACACGTGGAAGGCGCGCGGATCGCGGTGAGCCCGGCGGAGGCAGCGCGCGGCGCGGAGGTGGTGTGGGTGTGCGTCTCGGACACGGCGGCCGTGGAGCGCGTGCTTTTTTCCGCCGATGGGGTGGAGAGCGTGCTTGAGCCGGGGATGATCGTCGCCGATTCCAGCACGATTGCGCCTTCGGCGACGCGCAAGTTCGCCGAGCGGGTGCGGGCACGCGGCGCCGACTACGTGGACGCGCCGATTACCGGATCGAAGGTCGGCGCCGAGAGCGGGCAACTGATCTTCATCGTCGGCGGGGCAGAGGCCACGATCGCGCGCCTGGAACCACTATTCAGTGTGATGGGAAAGAAGGTCCTGCACATGGGGCCGACGGGACACGGCCAATCCGCCAAGCTCGGCGGCAACCTGATGATTTCCATGATGTTCGAAGGCTTCGCGGAAGCGCTCACCCTGACCAGCAAGCTGGGCGTGCCACGCGAACGTTTCATGGAACTGGTGAACGCGTCCATGATTCGCTCCGGAGTTTCAGATTACAAGGCGCCGTTTGTCCTGCGGCATGATTTCTCACCGAACTTTCCGCTGAGACTGATGCACAAGGACATTCATCTCATGCTGGAAGCCGCGCGCGAGGCTCGCGTCAAGCTGCCGGGGTTGGAAACGGTGGAAGAGATTTACGAGGTCGCCACCGAGGAAGGCAGCGCCGACCTGGATTATGCGTCCACGCTGGCTCTGCTGGAGAAGTGGGCGGGCATCGATAGCCATAGCAGCACGTCCTGAATCGTTTTTTTCGTATTCCTTGCTCCTGGGGAATGGTTTTCCACTGCACAGGGAGGCCCGCGTGAAACCGCCCTCGCTCGGCGCGCTGCTGCTGGGGCTGATTCCGTTCGCCGCCGTCTGCTTCTCGGTACCGCTCTGGGACCGCATTCACCCCATGGTCCTGGGGATTCCGTTCAACATGTTCTGGCTGATCTCGTGGCTGGTACTCACGCCGCTGTGCATGTGGGGCGCTTACGCGCTGGAAGTGCGCAACGGGAACGCCGGCGATCGCGAGGGCACGCCGCGATGAGCCCGAGCGTGGTGGCGCTGACGGTGATTTTCGTTATCGTGGTGCTGGGTTCGGGGATCGGATTCTACGCCGGCGCCCGCCACAAGATGGACTTGGAGCAGTGGACGGTGGCGGGGCGCGGCTTCGGCCTGCTGCTGGTCTGGCTGCTGATGGCGGGCGAGATCTACACCACCTTCGCGTTTCTGGGCGCCAGCGGGTGGGCGTACTCGCGCGGAGGGCCGACACTTTATATCCTCGGCTACCTCACCCTGGCCTACGTAGTGTCGTTCTACATTCTCCCGCAGGTGTGGGAGGTGGGGCGAAAACACGCGCTGCAAACGCAAGCCGATTTTTTTCGGCAGCGATACGGCAGCAAATACCTAGCCGCGTTTGTCTCCCTGGTCGGCGTGGTGTTCATGATCCCGTATTTGCAGCTCCAGCTCACGGGGCTGGGAATCATCGTGGAGGTGGCAAGCTTCGAAGGCATCGGGCGCACGCCAGCGATGATCATCGCCTTCGCGCTGGTAGCGGGGTTCGTCTTCGCCAGCGGTGTGCGCGCTGTGGCCTGGGTCAGCGTTCTGAAAGACATCTTGCTTCTGGCGGCGGCGTTCGCCATCGGGATCGGCGTGCCGTATCACTACTTCGGCGGCATCGGGCCGATGTTCTCCGCGCTGCTGAGGGTCAAGCCGCAGCATCTGACGATGCCCGGCTCCACGCCCAACCTGGGACACTCCTGGTACATCTCGACCGTGCTGCTGACCTCGTTCGGCTTCTATATGTGGCCGCACGCGTTTGGCAGCAGCTACACGGCAAAAAGCGGCAACACGCTGCGCCGCAATGCGGTGGTGATGTCGCTGTACGGGATCACGCTGCCGCTGATTTTTTTCGTAGGCTACGCCGCCATCCTGGTGGTGCCCGGATTGAAGAATGGCGACCTGTCGCTGCTGACGGTGGTGCGCAAGACTTTTCCGGCGTGGTTTCTGGGGCTGATCGGCGGGGCCGGCGCGCTGACGGCGATGGTGCCGGCGGCCATCCAAATCCTGACCGCGGCGGCCTTGTTCGCGAAAAATCTCTACCGCCCAATTTTCGCGCCGCGGACAACGGATGTGCAGGTTGCCAGGCTGGCCAAGCTCATGGTGCTGGTGATCACTGCGGTCGCGCTGTACTTCGCGATCTACAGCTCGACGACCTTGGTTGCGCTGCTGCTTTTGGGATATGCCGGGGTCACGCAATTCTTCCCCGGGGTGGTACTCGGCCTGTATTCGCGGCGCGTGACCACATCCGGCGTATTCGCGGGCCTGGTAGCGGGCGTGGGCACGGTGGCGTTCCTGATGTTGACCAGGCGCGATCCCTTTCACGGGCTCAACGCCGGGTTTTGCGCCTTGTGCCTGAATTTTGTGGTGACGGCGATCGTGAGTTTGTTCACGCCGGCGGAAAGTGTGCGTGCTGAGTTCTGAGTTAACGGATTTCACGACCGATGCAGCAGCCCGGAGAACCCTTGCCGATTTCGCCCAAATGCAGGAAGAGGCTTGCACACGGCCGCGTTTGAGCTACAAGCCTTTGTAAGCACCGCCGTCAACCAGGAGGGTTTGGCCGGTGATGAAGGAGGCGCGCTCGGAGGCGAGCCAGACGATGGCGTCGGCGACCTCTTCGGGCCGGGCGATCCGGTGCAGCGGAGAATCAGCCGCCCAACGCGCGAAAATCTCTTCCTCCGCCACCCCCGCGGCCTGCGCCTGCGTGCGGGCAAGCTGCTTCAGGCGATCGGTGGCGGTGTAGCCCGGCCCCACGTTGTTGACCGTAATCCCGTCCGGGCCGAACTCGTTGGCGAGGCTTTTCACCAGGCCCACTGCCCCGGTGCGCACCGCGTTCGAGAGCACGAGTTGGTCGACCGGCTGTCTTACGGTGAGCGAGGTAATGGTGAGCAGGCGCCCCCATTTCTTACGCTGCATGAGCGGGATCACGGCGCGCGCAAAATGGACGATGCTAAGCAGGTTTTGTTCGACCGCTTGCTGCCAGTCCTCGGCCGTGGTGGCAAGAAAGCCTTTCGCGGGCGGACCTCCCGCATTGGTGACGCAGACGTCCACGCCCCCGAAACGGCTGGCAACATTGGCGACAAATTGGCGGACGGCGGCGGCATCGGTAACGTCCAGGCCTTCGCAGTGCACCGGAACATGATGTTTGCCGGCGATGCTGGCGGCGAGCAAGCGCAAGGTCTGGGTGCTGCGCGCGCAGATGGCGAGTTTGCAGCCCTCGGCGGCGAACGCTTCCGCCGTCGCCTGCCCAATGCCCCGGCTCGAGGCGGCAACGATGACGACACGATCCTTGAGGCCCAAGTCCATTGGTAATTTTGTAATTGGTAATTTGTAAGATTGTCGAGGACCGGCAAGTTGCACCCACTCCCGGTCAGAACTCACAAAATTACAAAATCAGTACCGCCCCATCATAAGGGGAACACGGGCAGTTGGACAGCGGGATTGGGATTTTCGTTCGGGTCGTGAAAGTCGGCGAACGCCTGTATTATCGGGCCTTTGTCGAAAATGGTGATGCTCAGGAATGGCAGCATTTTGCGTGAGGTCAGGTCCAGGTGCAGCCGTTTCTTGGCAATGGCGATCAGCACGTGTGTTTTGTTTGGCGCGGGTGATGATGAAGGCGCACGTATGCGTGAACCGGCAGAGACGAGCCAAGTCCAGATCGCTAGAAGCTGGAAATTTCTTCCTGCACCCACTGCTCGATCGCCCGCTTCATGTCCGCCAGATGCCGCGCGAAAAAATGGTCCGCGCCCTCGATGATCACCAGTTTCTTTGGTTCCGGCACGCGCGCCACCAATTGCACTAAGTCATGCCGCGGCCCGAACGCGTCTAATGCGCCGCTGACAAACAGCTTTGGCTTCGTGCACTCGCGCAAGAACTTGTACCCATAGGTGCGATCCTCCACCCGCACCGGAGCCCCCAGCGCGATCAGCGAATCCACACGCGGATCAGGACATGAGGCGATCAGTCCCGTGGAGGCGCCGAAGGAAAATCCCGCGAGCAGGATGGGCAAATGGAATTCCGCTTCCAGCCACGCCAGCGCCGCCTGGACGTCCTCCACCTCGCCTCGCCCTTCGTCGTGCGTACCCTCGCTCAGCCCGGCGCCGCGAAAATTGAAGCGCAGCACCGGAAACCCAAAGCCGTTCAGCGCCTTCATGGCGTGAAACACAACCTTGTTGTGCATGGTGCCGCCGAAGAGCGGATGCGGATGACACACCAGCGCGGCGTGCTTCGCGCCGGGCGCGCCCTCATTGAGCAACGCCTCCAGCCGCCCTGCCGGCCCGGCCATAAAAAATGCGCGGATCGCGCCTGCTTGCGTCATCGCAGCATTGTAGTCGCGCCGACACTCCTAACCGTCTCTGCTGTCTGTAAGGACCGCAGCCGGCCAACTGAAACTGAAACTGTCCCTGTTATCCTCTTGCGCATGGATCTGTTCGCCTTCACCCGCGAGCTAGTTGACATCGAGTCGGTCACCGGAAACGAGGGCGCGGTCGGCCAGTTCCTCCACCGCCGCCTCCGCGACCTCGGTTACGACGCCCGCCTCGATACGGTTGAGGCGGACCGCTTCAACGTCTACGCCGTCCCGCCCGGCCAGCCGCGTCCCGACGTTTTCTTCTCTACCCACATGGACACTGTCCCGCCCTTCTTTCCATCGAGCGAAGACGAAACGCGCATCCACGGCCGCGGCGCCTGCGACGCCAAGGGCATCATCGCCGCCCAGGTCGCCGCCGCCGAAAAACTTCGCCGCGACGGCCTCGCCGCCGGCCTGCTGTTCGTGGTCGGCGAAGAGCGCAACAGCGCGGGCGCGAAGTTCGCCAACGAGCGCCCCACCGGCGGGCGCTTCCTCATCAATGGAGAACCCACCGACAACCGCATCGCTCGCGCCACCAAGGGCGCCGTGCGGGTGGAATTTTTTGCCGAAGGCCGCATGGCGCACTCCGCCTATCCCGAACTCGGCGAATCCGCGATCGAGAAATTGCTCGATGCCCTCGAGCGCGTCCGCCGCATTCCCCTGCCCCGCGACGAAGACCTGGGCCCGTGCACGCTCAACATCGGCCTGATTGACGGCGGCCGCGCGCCCAACGTCATTGCCGACTGCGCCCATGCCGAGCTCATGTACCGCATGATCGGCCCTTCCGACGAACTGAAGCGCCAGATCGTCGCCGCCGCCGAACCGCTCGTCCGCGTGGCATGGGGCCTGGAACTGCCCTTCCTTCGCCTGCGCACCCTCGACGGCTTCCCCACCATGGTTGCCGCTTTCGCCACCGACGTCCCTTCGCTTACCAACTGGGGCGAACCGCTGCTCCTCGGCCCTGGTTCCATCCACGTCGCCCACACGGCCAACGAGCACGTCGAGAAGAAAGAACTGCTGGCCGCCGTGGATCTGTACGCCGACGTCGCGCGACGGCTGATGCGACAGTAGCTGGTAGCTGGGAAAACGACTCTGCCCGTGTGCTTCGCCGAGCTACCAGGTACGAGCTGCCTGCTCTTCGCATCTTCCTCGCCAACGGAGTACTCTAACCCTTGCCATGGCACACGACGTTGCGAACTCCCTTGCCCGCGCCTCCTCCGCCTATTTGCGCTCCGCCATGCACCAGCCCATCCGCTGGTTTCAATGGGGCGAGGAAGCCTTCGCCGCCGCCCAGCGCGAGAACAAGCCCATCTTGCTCGATATCGGCGCCGTCTGGTGTCACTGGTGCCACGTCATGGACCGCGAGTCCTACGACGATCCCGAAATCGCGCGCATCGTCAACGAGAACTTCATCGCCGTGAAGGTGGACCGCGACGAGCGTCCCGACATTGACAGCCGCTACCAGGCCGCCGTCCAGGCCATGACCGGACAGGGCGGCTGGCCGCTCACCGCTTTTCTCACCCCGGAAGGCAAACCGTTCTACGGTGGCACCTACTTTCCACCCGACGATCACTGGGGACGCCCCGGCTTCAAGCGCGTGCTGGCGGCCATCGCCGACGCTTTTCGCGCCAAGCGCGACGAAGTCACCCAGCAGGCGGACATGGTGCTCAACACCATCGGTCACGCCGAATCGTTTGCCGGGAGCGGCGGCTCGGTTCCGCCGAACATCGTGCGCACCGTCGTCGCCTCCGCTCTGAAGATTTTCGATGCCGACCACGGCGGCTTCGGCAGCGCGCCCAAATTTCCCCACCCCTCGACCATGGACTTGATCGTCCACCTTTACTCGCGCACCGGCGACGTACACCTGCAGGAGGTCATCACCACCACGCTCGAACACATGGCGCGCGGCGGCGTCTACGATCAGCTAGCCGGCGGCTTCCATCGCTACTCGGTGGACGAGCGCTGGGTGGTGCCGCACTTCGAAAAAATGTCCTACGACAATTCCGAGCTGCTCAAGAATTACGTGCACGGCTACCAGGCCACCGGGAATGCGTTGTTCGCCGCCGTCGCCCGCGACATCATCCGCTGGATGGACGCCTGGCTCAGTGACCGCACCGAGGGCGGCTTCTACGCCTCCCAGGACGCCGACATCGACCTCGAGGACGACGGCGACTACTTCACTTGGACCTTGGAGGAAGCTCGCGCCGTGCTTAGCGAAGACGAGCTCAAGGTGGCACAGCTTTATTACGACATCAACGAAGTCGGCGAGATGCAGCACAGTCCGGAGAAGAACGTGCTCTACGTGCGCACTCCCATCGAAGAGATCGGCGTGCGCACCGGCATGAACCGCGACCGCATCTCCGCCCTGCTCGATTCGGCCAGGGAAAAACTCTATGCCGCGCGCCTGGCCCGGCCCACGCCCTTCATTGACAAGACGATTTACGTCGGCTGGAACGCGCTCTGCATCTCCGCTTACCTCGAGGCTGCGCGCGTGTTGTCGCTGGAAGACGCCCGCCACTTCGCGCTGCGCTCCCTCGACCGCATCCTCTCGGAAGCCTGGAGCACCGATGGGCGACTCATGCACGTCCTCGCCTATGCCGACCCCGAGGCCACGCACTGCAAGGTCCCCGGCATGCTCGACGACTACGCCTTCACCGCCCTTGCCTGCCTCGACGCCTACGAGGCCACCGCCGACCTCAGCTATTTCAACTTCGCGCGCAAGCTCGTGGACGCCATGGTTGCCCGCTTCCACGACCAAACCTCCGGCGGCTTCTTCGACTCCGAAAGCAAGGGCGCACTCGGCGCGCTCACCGCCCGTCGCAAGCCCTTCCAAGACTCGCCGACGCCCGCCGGAAACTCCGCCGCCGCCATTGCGCTCTTCCGCATGCACGCCTACACCAATCAGGCGGGTGACCGCGAAAAAGCTGAGGAGACGCTTGAGGTATTCGCCGGAATGTGTGAACAGTACGGCATGTTTTCCTCCACCTATGCAATAGCGGCGGTGTGGCTGTTGGAAGGCCACACGCAAGTGGTGGTGGCCGGCAACGACGAGCGCGCGCGGGAACTTTATGCTGCCGCCGTTGCGCCCTTCGCCGTGAACAAGGCGGTGCTCAAGATCAGCGATAGCGCCGCCGCGCCGCAGAATCTTCCTCCGGCTTTTGCCGACACCGTGCCCAATCTTCCTCCGGCCAAGGAAGGAAAAGCGATTGCGATCATCTGTTCCAATTTCACCTGCCAGCCGCCCATCTCCGACCCCGACGATCTGGCCAGAGCCCTGCACGATGTCCTGATGGCCAAGGCGGCGTGAAGAGAGTGGTCAGTGACCAGTGGTCAGTTGCCCGTGCTCTCAGGTATAAAGCTGTTCAGTTTCCGTTTCTGTAGTGAGGACGGCGAAATCACGAATCGGGTGCTTCCCTCTTGCGTTTGCGCCGGTGGTGCGAGTGCTGTTCCTCAGCAGGCGCCAGCGGATCCTCGTAGGCTTCATTGAGCAATTCGATCACGTGCGCCACGCGCGCATGCAGCCCTCTCGTCTTTACTCCGGCCCGCAGTTGCAGCATGCATCCGGTATTGGCGGTCGCGATGATCTCCGCCCGTGTCTGGGTTACCTCGTCCATTTTCTGTTCCAGGATCTTCATGGACAGCTCGTTCTGGGTGACGTTGTAGGTGCCCGCGCTGCCGCAGCAGTAATCCGGATGCGCCATCTCCACGAGTTCGGCGCCCAGCGCCTTGAGCAGCTCGCGTGGCGCCGATCTCACCTGCTGCGCGTGAGCCAGGTGACACGGGTCCTGGTAGGTGACGCGCGCCTTCAGCGGACGCTGCGGCGGGCGCAGTCCGACTTCGGCGAGAAACTCGGTCACGTCCTTGACCTTTGACGCCACATCACGCCCGTGTTCCCCGTACTTCGGATTGTCGTGCAGCAACTCGCCGTATTCCTTCATCATCGCGCCGCATCCGGCGGAATTGGTGATAATCGCATCCCGGTTCGGCTCAAAGAAAGCACGCAGGTTCCGCCGCGCCATCCTCTGCGCCTCTTCCCGATATCCCGCGTGCGCCTGCAGCGCCCCGCAGCAGCGCTGCCCCCGGGGGATGAAGACTTCAAACCCATTCTTGTTGAGCACGCGAACCGTCGCCTCATTCAGGCCGGAAAACGCCACGCTGGCAATGCATCCCACGTGGAACAGGACCCGGCCACGCCACTCGCCCTCAGCGGGGTGCAGCATCCCGAGCTGCGGAAAGAAGAACACGCTGTCCACCTGCGGCGCCAGCGCCTCGACTTTATCCAGCCCCAGCAGCTTCAGCATGCCGCTGGCTCGCGCCACCTGTTGCAACCCGGAGCGTTGATACGCCCGCAGCCACTTTGCCCACCGCTCCAGGCCTTTGCGGCGGTGCAGCACCTTGGTGAAGAACCAGTCGCGCAGCCGCCGCTCCAGCCACGGCCGCTTGTAATTCGATTCGATCTCCGCCCGAGCCCGCTCCAGGATCCTGCCGTACTGCACGCCCGACGGACATGCTGTCTCGCAAGCCCGGCAGCCCAGGCACCGGTCCATATGCGTGACGAAGGAATCACCGATTTCCAGCCGCCCCGCGTCCACCTGCAGCACCTGGTAGATGCGCCCGCGCGGCGAATCCGCCTCTCGTCCCAGCACGCGATAGGTCGGGCACTGCTGCAGGCACAACCCGCAATGGATGCACTTGGAGTACAGATCCCAGGTTGGCTGGTCCGGCCCGGTGAAATTAGAGTGCTGCGGATGCACCGCTGGTGCGACGCCGCTCACGCCAGGGTCCGCATTGAGAGGGCTCGCGCTCAGAACAGGAACCTCCCCCGGTTCAATATGTCCTCGCCGTCGAACACGCGCTTGAGCGCCTTCATCGCGCCGATATCATTGGGTGTGCTGCCCCATACGCTGAAGTGCCGCTTGGCCTCCAGCGGGCAGCGCAGCACGATCGCCGATCCGTCGTGCGGCGCCATTCCGCGCAGGTACGAAACCGCATTGACGTACTGCATCGCCGACGGCGGATCCACCGCGATCGGCGCGAAACCCAGCAGCAGCGAACCCGCCCCAATCCTTCCCGTCGCCGCGCACACGAAACTGTTGTCCAACGCCGCGCGCTCCGCCGCTTCCAGCACCGGCGCCACGTCCTGCAATGCGACGTCCACGCGCAACAGCATGGCATTATGACTGCGTTCAAATAGCATGTGCGGGAACTCGGCAACGTAGCGCCACATCCGGGCCTCGTCCTCGCCGTCCATCTCGCTGGTCACCGCCAACGCTCCTAACTCTGCCCGATACCGCGCCAGCACCCTGTCGCTTCCCGCGGCACGCACGAGTACGCGCCAGGTTTCGTCCGCTTGCCCTTCCCTTGCTGCTCCCGAGTTTGGTGCAACAGGGTGGGAAGTTTCCGCGGGCATCTGTTGCGCGTGCGGCGACACCAACTCCAGACACACCGGGGTCAGCGGCGAGCGCAGCACGCAGTCGCGAAACGTCATTGCCTCCGCCAAACGCGGGAACACCGCGAGGAACGTCCGCGTCTGCGACGGCCGCGAAAACAGCTTGAAGCTCGCGCCGGTGATCACGGCCATCGTGCCGTAGCTGCCGATCAGCAGCTTCATCAGGTCGTATCCGGCGACGTTTTTCACCACCTTCGCGCCCGCCTTGGCGATCTTCCCGTCCGCTGTAACGAACCGCACGCCGGTGCAGAAATCGCGCAGCCCGCCGTACAGGTGCTTCAGCGGGCCGTGTGCCGCCGTCGCCAGCGCTCCTCCGATCGTGCTTTTCTCTGGCTGCGACGTCTCCAGCGGAAGCATCTGCTGGTGCGGCCCGATCTTGCGTTCGACCTCGGCCAACGTCGTGCCCGCGCCCACCCCGATCATCAGGTCTCCGGGGTCGTAATGCTCCACCGCCTTCAGCCGTTCGGTGCGCAGCAGGATGTCAATCCTTTCGGGAATTCCGCCGGTATGCTGGTGCGTGCAGCCTCCCGCCGGCACCACCACCAGCTTACGCGCGTGCGCGTACTTCAGCACCGCAGCCACTTCTTCCACCGAACCGGGCTCCACCGCGGCTCGCGGCACGACTTCGTCAATCGCGAACGCCGCCGTGCGCGCCGGATCCTCGGTCGCGTGCTGTTCCCCGGCGATCGCCGCCAACTCGCGCGCCAGTCCCGCCGCCGCTACCATCGCGCTGACCGCGATACTCCGATTCTGCCCGCGATGTTTGTCTCCCGGCAACTGCGCGGCGTCGGAAACAGCTTCTGCGGGTTGAGCACCGACTTCGGATTGAACGCGTCATGCACCCGCTTCATGACCTCGAGATCGTCCTCGCTGAACAGCAGCGGCATCAGCTCGTTCTTTTCCATGCCGACGCCGTGCTCCCCGGTGATGGTCCCGCCACAATCCACGCAGTACTGTAGAATCATGTGCCCCGCCTCGTGCGTGCGCTTCACCTGGTCCGGGTCTCGCATGTCGAATAGGATGCACGGGTGCAGGTTGCCGTCGCCGGCGTGAAAGATGTTCCCGATTTGCAGGTTGCACTTCTGCGCTACCGTCTCGATGTAGCGCAGCACCTTGGCGATGTGGCTGCGCGGCACCACGCCGTCCTGCGTGTAATACGCCGGGGCCAGCCTGCCCAGCGCCGCGAACGCCGTCTTGCGGCCCTTCCATAGCAATTGCCGCTGCCGCTCGTTGGCCGCGCGCCGCACCTCGCGAGCGTTGTGCCGCTCGCAGACCGCGCGCACCGCCTCCGCCTGTTCCGTCACCACCTCGCGCAATCCTTCCAGCTCGATCAGCAGCACCGCGCCGGAATCCATGGGATATCCCGCGTGCGTAGCTTCCTCCACGCAGCGCAGCGTCTTGCCGTCCAGCATTTCCAGCGCGACCGGCGTGATGCCTCCGGCTGTAATGGACGCTACCGCGTTCGCCGCGTCGTCAATGGTGTTGAAGATCGCCAGCAGCGTTTCCACCGCTTCCGCCACTTTGGTCAGCTTCACCGTGATCGAGGTGACGATCCCGACGGTTCCCTCCGTCCCGACAAACAACCCCGTCAGGTCGTAGCCGCACGAATCCACCGCTTTGCCGCCCATCTGCACGACGCGGCCGTCGGGCAGCACGACTTCCAGCCCGGTGATGTGGTTCACCGTAACCCCGTGCGCCAGCGTGTGCGGCCCGCCGGAATTCTCCGCCACGTTGCCGCCGATGGTGGACGCCTTCTGGCTCGCCGGATCGGGCGCGAAGAACAACCCGTGCTGCGCCACCACCGCCGACAGATCCGCGTTCACCACTCCGGGCTGAACCACGGCGCGCCGGTTGGCTGCATCGATCTCCAGAATCCTGGTCATGCGCGAGCACACCAGGACAATGCCGCCGGCGCGCGGAATCGAGCCGCCGCTCAATCCTGTACCGGCGCCGCGCGGCACCAGCGGAACGTTCATCCGCGACGCCAGTCGCACGATCTGCGACACCTGCTCCGTCGTCTCCGGGAACACCACCCATTGCGGCGTGCCCGTGGACAGCCCCGCGTCATACTCGTAGAGCATGAGGTCTTCGGCGCCGTCGAGCACCGCCTCGAGACCGACAATCGTCGTTAGTTCTTTGCTGATCCGTGAGCGCGGCATGTGCGGGTTAAGCAGGCGGATTGTATAACGACCTCCGCCGCACGCAATTGGAACCTCACACGATTTTCCTGCGCAGCGGCCACCCAACGGTCTATCGGTCGTCCGGTGTATCAGGTGAGGCCGAGCAACCGAACTGACCGACTGACCTTTAGGCCAAAAAACAAACCGCGGAAACCTCCGCGGCCACTGAAACTCGAAACTGAAACTGTGTTTACGTGCTCTGCGCGATGTACGCCCTCATCATCTGCACTTCGCCGTCTTTCTCCACGACGGCATGAGCCAGAATGTCGCGCAGCGAAATCAATGCGCGCAACTGCTTCCCCTGGCAGACCGGCAGATGGCGGAAGCCGCGCTCGCGCATCAATTCCAGGCAATCCTCCAGGCTGCATTCCGGCGGCACCGTCACCAGGTCGCGCGTCATCACCTCGGCAATTCTGGTCGTTCGCGGATCGCGCATTTCGTGCACCACGCGTTTCATCAGGTCGCGCTCGGAAAACAGTCCCGCGAGTTCTCCGTTACGCAGCACCGCCACCGCTCCGATGTTCCAGTCCACCATCTGCTTCACCACCTCGGCGACCGTCTGCTCGGCCTCGACGTGGTAAGTCTCCCGATCCCTGATCAGACTATTGACCGCTGCCATGGTGACCTCCTGCTCCCCACGCGCCGGAGTCGTTGAGCCGCCTACTATATGCCTGATCTGATGTCCGGCCAAGCCCTCCTGCTGCCATAAATGCGGCTTGCCGCCCAATGACAGATTCCGTCCCAGGCACCGTGATACCTGACGCCGGGAGCCTGAAGCCTACCTGTCTTCGTCGTCGTCCAGGCTGAATAGATCGGCAATCCGGTGGTCCGGGTCCAGCAAAAGCACGAAGCGGCCGAGTACCACCCGACTCCAATCCACGGGCAAACGCGGCAAACGCGCGCTGCAAACATCCGGCAGCGGCTGTGCTCGTTCCTGCAGACCCGGGGGAAGCGTGCCGTTGCGCTCGACCTGCTTCTCCAGTCCTGGAGGCAGGCTGTCTCGTTCCTCCCTTACCGGCGGCGGGTTCGAGGTGTCGTTGAAGCATCCGCGGATGTTTTGCCGGTCGTAGTTGGTGAATTCCGGCTTGAACGGCGGCCCTCCACGGGAATCGTCAGGGGAGTGAACATCGGAATCGCGCCGCGTCACCGGCTTGCCTACGAATTCCACGGATTCCACGGGCGGGGCTAAGGCTACGAAGCTCAGCACCGCTTCCGATTCGACCACTGCTTCCTTCTTTCCCGTGGCCGCCGCGACGCCCGTGCCCGCCGCCGCACCCGCGCCGGCGCCGATCGCGGCACCCTTGCCGCCGCCGGCAATGGCGCCAATGACCGCGCCCAAGGCCGCGCCGCCGCCGACCTTGCCCACAGTGCTCTTGGTGTGTGACTCGCCCTTGAGCGTCCACGGCTGGGTGTTCATCGGGTACCGAAACCTGCCGATGGCGATGGTCGTCAACACCAGTTCCAGTTCACCGGGATCGCTGAGCCTTCCCGAAGCATGCGCGTGCGCGACTTTTCCGGTCACGTCGCAGCCTTTTGGATACAGCGTTCGTGCGCCGACCATGATCGGTTGCTCCAGGGTGGCATGGAAGGTGTCGCCGTCCTTCGCCGTCTCGCTGGTGACAGTGTCAATCATCCGTATCTCGACCGTCGTGCCTTCGGGGATCAGGCCGCCGACGCGCCTCACGCCCCCTCGCTGCGCCGAAGCCAACAGGGAAAGATCCAGGATAACCATGACTGCCACAATCGTCCGCCGAACGCTCATGTCGGGATTCCTCCTGCAACCATGAATGCTAATGCCGCGGTTTGCCGAGTTCAAGCGCAGCGCTCCAGACTCTCTTGCTTCTCGTCCATATTCGCTGGACGCAATTGACGAATTGTCGAAGGGAAGAATTGACGAATTTCAGGACCACCGTCCGAGGGCGCGAGAATCCGCAAACTCTTCAACTCGTCAATCAATTCACCTTTCCTCTCCAAAAAAGAAGAAGTACGAACAGGTCCACAGCGCGGTCGGAATGCTGCCCCGCGGGCGCGCGGTAAGAATGACGTTGTAATCGTCGCTGGCCTGGAGGTGATCCAGCACCGATGGCGGCGTGGGGTCCGCCGGTTGCGGCCCGACCAGCGCGAGATATCGCAGAAATTCGTAAATGTCGTTTCCGCCGTGGTATTCGGGCGCGGTGAACGAGAGGTCGGTGGCCTCGCCCGCGAAGTGCCACGCCAGCGACGCCGCCAGCGCGATCCCGCGCTCGTACGAGGCTTCGTTCACCACGGCTTGGGGCGGATTGTCGAACACGATGCGCAGCTTGCGCTCGTCCTCACGCGTGAACTCGCGCACCTTCATCGACCCGGTGCGCGCTGAAGCCTTCCAGTCCACGTGCCGGGCCGAGTCCTCGGGCAGATACTCGCGGATGCGATACAGGTCGTGCCCGCGCCCGCGGATGAACGCTTCGAACTCGCCGGTAATCATCGGCAGAATTTCCAACAGTTCGTCGGTAGGTTGCACGCTGGGGTATACGACAATTTCGCGCGCCAACGGAACGCGGCGTGTCTTCATCAGAAACGAGAAGGGAAAGCGCGTGGACAGCCCAAACCCGTCCTGCACGTAGCGGCCGCGGCGGGCGAAATCGAGTTCCAGTTCCCGGCTCACGGTGGCGCGCGCCGGCACGTAGGGAAAATATGCCTGGCCGTTGAAGATGCCGGGCGGACTCTCCTGTTCGGCCACCAGGCGCAGCGAAAGATCGGGCACGTGCACCCACTGCTTTGCGCGCGGCGCCTTCGCCGGATACACGAAGCTCGAGCGCTCCCATTGCAGGCGCCTGTGCCCGTGGTGTCGTTTGGGCGGCACCACGCTCACCGACAACGACGGCAACACGCGGCGCAAGTTCTGCAGCGTAATGCGTCCCAGCACCGATTCGCCCGCGAACACGTGCTCCGGCAGGGCGACATCGAGTTCCAGGCTGCGCAGGATCGCCGCCGAGGCGATGCCCGACACGATGATCGCGGCCAGCATCGCGGAAACGACGATGAACAGCAGGTTGTTGCCGGTGTTGAGCGCCGCCACCCCGATCACCAGCACCATGGCCAGATACACCAGGCCTTCGCGCGTGACGTCGTAGTCGAAGGCTTCGCGCACGCGGTGCAGCGCCACTCGCCGCGCCAGATAGGGCACGGTGGCCAACCCGACCAAGCCCGCCAACAGCAGCGCCGCCGAAGCGAAGATAGCGGTGGCGATTACGTTTCCCGCCTGCCGCGTGACGGTGGAGAAGATGGCGGCGCCAAACGCCAGCGTCAGTCCGGCCAGCGCCACCAAGAAGCGGAGCCAAGCTTCCTTCTCGATATGGAATGATCTGAACAATCTCTCAGCCTATCAACTATCAGCGTCGGTTCCGGGCGCTCTTGCTTTCACGGGTGGTTTTTTCTTGTGGAGCGTGCGCGCCATCCAGGCTTCACTACGTTGCCGGGCATGTTCGAAATGTTCCGCGATGTGGGGGAAGCGGAGCTTCAGTTTGTACAGCAGCTTGTGGGCCCACACGTACTCGCTGGAAAGGATAAAGAGGCCGATCAACAGGAACAGGATACCCTGCAGCACCGGCAGAAACAGCCCGGCGATGCCGAGCAGGATGAAGCCCCATCCCACCGCCAGCAGGGCCACGCGCTTGAGCTGCTCCTTCATAGGTTGATCTTACGCGATTCGCGGTACGCTGGTTTCGCCGGCTGTTCCCGCTGGCTTTGCTGCGATCATTTTCTGTTTTGCCGCAAGAGGTGAAGCGCGACCAGCACCACGGCGAGGAGAATCACCAGTTCGGTCTGCTTGACCACGCCGGCCAGCGCCTCGTACTGGCTGCCGAAGAAGTATCCGGCACAGGCGATCGCCGTGGCCCACACCGCCGCTCCGGCAGCATTCGCCGCCAGAAAACGCTTCCACTCCATGCACAGCACGCCGGCGAGCGGACCGGCGACGATGCGCATCCCGGCGATGAATCGCGCCGCGAAGATGGCGACGGAACCGCGGCGGCGCAGGAAGTCCTCGCCCGCGTGAATGGTGTCATCGCTGATGCGAAAAAAATGTTTCCACTTCTCCAGCAGCGGGCGCCCACCGCGACGTCCGATCCAGTATCCGATGTTATCGCCCATAGTGGCGGCGCAGATACCGACCACGATCACCCACGGCAACTTCAGGTGCTCGCCCTGATAGGCGACAAAGCTGGCGAGGATGAGAATGGTTTCGCCGGGCAGCGGCAGGCCCGCGTTTTCCCCCAGCAGCGCCACCAGGACAGCCCAGTAGCCGTAGGTTTGGAGATAGTGGCGGGTGGTCTCGACGATCCAGTGCATGATGGGCGATTAGCCTCAAAAAGCATGTGATCGCTAAATGCTAATCGCTAATCGCTAATTGCTCCGAAGAAATTCCAGCAGCACGCGGTTAAATTCCGCAGGCGATTCCTCGTAGGGTAGGTGGCCGACGCCCGGCATCATGACCAGCTTTGAGCCGTGGACGGCGCGCTGCACCTGTGCGGCCGAGCCTGGCAGTACGGCGGCATCGCGGTCTCCCCAAACCAGCAGCGTGGGCACGCGGATGTTTCCATAGAACGGCTCCAGAGCGGGGACGTCGCGGTGCCAGCAGCGCACCACTCCGAGCAGGTAATCCACCGACCCCGGGATCTTCAGCGGCTCGGCATAGCCTGCGAGCGTTCCCGGCGGGATGCGGGTCGGATCGGCGTAAAGACGGGCGAGAACCCAGTTGTTCAGCCGATCCAGTCGCAGATAGGTCATGCGGAAGAGCCATCCGCCGGGCGCAGTCGCAATCACGCCAGTGCGCTTCCATCCGGTGCGCGACCAGGGGTTAACCGGCGCCACCAGCACCAGGCGGCGAATGCGCTTTCCGATTTCGGCGGCCACGATGGTGGCCAGTGCTCCCCCATGCGAGGTGCCGACCAGGTCGAACTCGCAAAGTCCCAGCGTGTCCAGGTATTCGATCATTCGCGCCGCCGAGGCCCGCATGCTGCAATCCAGGCCCGGAACACGGTCCGAGAAGCCGATGCCGAGCACGTCGGGAGCGTACACGGTGCAATGTGGCGCCAGCGCAGGGATGGTAAATCGCCAGGAGAAGGCAGAGGCGAGCAGGCCGTGAAGCAGCACGACGGCAGGACCGGAGCCACTGCGCAGGTAGCGCACGCGATGGCCGGAGACGGTGACGTCACATGCGGCAACCTCGCTGGCGGTCTTTTCCACAGAGTTCACGGTTTTCGCCGCCAGACTGGCAACCGGACTGTCATCTCGGGAGTCCAATGGTGCGTATTGCCTCTGTCGCTCGTGAGGCGGAGCCGAATCGTGGCTCCCCTTTCTTGTGATCGCTAGGTCCTCGGTCGCTCGGCCTGTCGGCTAGTAACTTTATGGTAAACCTTTGGCGATGGCGACCCCTACCCCAGCCCTTTAATGGAATCAACAGCTTAGCCCTAGGATAGCTGCAGGTGACCTTGGGTTACCTGGAGCAGCCGGGGGCCAGAAATGCACAGGGCCACGGGAGGGTTCGCGACCGCCCGCAGCCCGGATATCTGCCAATCATTCTGCCGCCTATATTATACGACGGGCGTCAATAGCCATTGATCGCAGGTTTGGCCGTGATTGTCCAAAACTGGGGGTCGACTTCTGCTTCCGCAGACGGAAACTTCCCTACAAAAGGCAATAGTTCCTGCCACCAAGTGGGATTCAGCTACCAGAATTGGAAGCAAAAGGCAATTTGTCGAATTCCGTAGAACCTCCGTCATTCAGGAGGTGGTTCCCAAAAACTGTATTTTCTTAGTCCGGTCACTGCTATCATTTTGTAAGTCTCGCAGTTGGTGTGGGATGCAAGTTTCAGGGATGGATGATGTGGTGGCAGCCGAGTTGCAATCTAAGTTTGTGGAGCCTTTCGCGTCCGCGCGATTACCCCGCGCTCTCAGCGGCGGATCGCCGCCGCGTGCCGCGATGACGAAGGATGTGCAAATCCGGTTTGTGGCGGTGGTTTTGGCCTTGCTGACCATCGCTGCGGGCGTCTTCGGCTGGATCAATTGCCAGAAAGAGCGCCAGTTCGCGGTTCCGTACGACGGCGTCTGGTGGGTGGAGGACAGCGGGCGCCTGGTCGCCGAACGGGTGGAGGCCGAGGGGCCCGGGGGGCGCGCTGGAATCAAGGCTGGGGATCTGCTGCAGGGCGTCAACGACCACTCTATCGGCAGTATCTCCGAACTGACACGGCAGATGTACCGCACCGGCACCTGGTCGAAGGCAACCTACAACCTGCGGCGCGGCGGGGTGACGGTCAACGTTCCGGTGGTTCTGGTGCCGTTTGACAAATCGCTGTTCGTCGGGCTGCGTTTCATCTCCCTGATCTACCTCGGCATCGGGCTGTATGTGCTGCTGCGGCGCTGGACCGCGCCCAAGTCCACGCACTTCTACGTGTTCTGCCTGGTTTCCTTCATCTTCTACGCCTTTCACTACACCGGGAAACTGAACCAGTTCGACTGGATCGTGTATTGGTCGAACGTGGTGGCGGAGCTGCTGCAGCCGGCGCTGTTCCTGCACTTCGTGCTCACCTTCCCGGAAGTGAAAGACCAGGTGAAGCGGCGCCCCTGGCTGGTGCCGGTTTGCTATGTGCCGGGACTGCTGCTGCTGGCAGCGCACTTGGTTTCGCTGCGGCTGCTGGCGCCGAGCGAACGGCTGCGCTACAACCTGGACCGTATCGAGATGCTGTACCTGGCGCTGTTCTTCATTGGGGCGGCGGGAGTGCTGTGGCACACCTACCGGCATGCGTCCACGCCCATCCTGCGCCAGCAGATGAAGTGGGTGACGCGCGGCACCATTCTCGCCATCGCGCCGTTCACCCTGTTTTACGTGATCCCGTACATGAACGGGACGCAGGCGACGGTGCTGATGAAGGTTTCGGTGCTGTCGTTGGTATTCCTACCGCTGACCTTTGGCTACGCCATCTTCCGCTACCGGCTGATGGACGTGGACGTGATCTTCAAGCGCGGCATGGCGTACACGCTGGCAGCGGCATCGATCGCGGGCGTGTACTTCGCGGCGATCGGGCTGGCGGCGGTGCTGCTGAACCGTCATCTGCCGAGCACCGGAACGATAGGCATGATCGCGGTGATCGTGGTCACCGCCCTGTTATTCGATCCGGTCAAGAAATGGTTCCAGGAAAGCCTGGACCGCTTCTTCTACCGCAAGCGGTACGACTACCGCAAGACGCTGATCGAGTTCGGGCGCGAACTGAGCTCGCAGCTTGATCTCGACACGATGCTGAGCTCGATCGTGGACCGCATCGCACGCACCCTGCTGGTGGACCGCATGGCGATATTCCTGGCGGCGCCGGATTCTCCCCAGCGCTTCGCGCTCGCCAAGTCATTCGGCATTTCCGAGCTGCCCGACCTCGACCTGAGCTTCCTCGGACGGGAGCGACCGGAGATGGATGCCGGGCACCTGTTCTTCGACAACACGCACGCGGTTGTGCGCGAGACACCGGGCGCGCAGCAAACCATCGCGCAGCTCGACCTCAACTATTTCATTCCGTGCTCGGTGCAGGGCCGGACGAATGCCGTCATGGGGCTGGGCAAGACCAGCGAGGGCGATTTCCTTTCCAGCGAAGACGTGGAACTGCTGGAGGCGCTGGCGGGATACGTCGGCATCGCCATCCAGAACGCGCGGCTGTATGCCTCGCTGGAGCAAAAGGCCGCCGAGTATGAGCGGCTGAAGGACTTCAACGAGAACATCGTGGAATCCATCAGCGTGGGCGTGTTCGCGGTGGACCTGGAAGACAAGGTCGAGTTCTGGAACTCGCAGATGGAAGTGATGTACGCGCTGCCGCGCTGGCAGGCGCTGGGCAAGCCGCTCCGCGAGGTCTTCCCTGCCGGGTTTCTGGAGGAGTTTTACCGCGTGCGCACCAACCCCGGCATTCACAACCTGTACAAGTACCGTCTGCATACGCCGGCGGGCGAGACGCGGACGACCAACATCGCCATCGCGCCCCTGGTAACGAAGAAGTTCAACGTGATCGGGCGGTTGGTGTTGGTGGACGATATCACCGAGCGCATCGAGTTGGAATCGCAGTTGAGCCAGGCGGAAAAGATGTCGTCGATCGGGCTGCTGGCGGCGGGGGTGGCGCACGAGGTCAACACCCCATTGGCGGTGATTTCGTCCTACACGCAGATGCTGTCGAAACAACTGCGGGGCGATGAGAAGCGCTACGGGCTGCTGGACAAGATCATCACCCAGACGTTCCGGGCATCGGAGATCGTCAACAACCTGCTGAATTTCTCGCGCACCAGCGGCACCGAATTCGGCGCGGTGGACTTGAACAAAGTGATCCGAGAAACGCTGGCGCTGGTGGAACACCAGTTCAAGACGGCGCACGTGAAGGTGCAGGAAGAAATCTGCGAAAATCTGCCGACCATCCACGGCAACACGGGCAAGCTGCAACAGGTATTCTTGAACTTGTTCCTGAACGCCAAGGACGCCATGCCGGACGGGGGCACTCTGCGGGTGAGCACCGCCAACGGCAACGGCGTGTATGTCACCGTGTCGGACACCGGGTCGGGGATCGCGCAGGAGCACATTGACCGCATCTACGACCCGTTCTTTACAACCAAGAATCTGCCGCGCGACGGACGGCGCGGGACCGGGCTGGGACTGTCGGTGACCTACGGAATCATCCAGGAGCACGCAGGCAAGATCCGGGTAGAGAGCCGGGTTGGAAGCGGGACCACATTCCACCTGGAGTTCCCACTGATGAGAAAGGCAGTGAATATTTGAGCGAAGCCGCCGTTGTCACCCGCCGCGGCGCCGGGAGGGAGCAAGCCGGCGCGCAGGGTGCCATTCTGATTGTCGATGATGAGGCCTCCATCCGGGAGTCGCTGCAGACTCTGCTCGAACTGGAAGGCTTTACCGTGGAAACCGCCGCAACCGGCGAAGAAGGGCTGGCGAAGATCGCCGAGCGGCCCATGGACCTGGTGCTGCTGGATTTCGCGCTTCCCGACCGCAACGGGCTGGAAATTCTGCGCGACATCCGCGACCGCGATCCCGAGCTAGGCGTGATCATGATCACTGCCTACGGCACGGTGGAGAACGCGGTGGCCGCCATGCAGGCGGGCGCGACCAACTTCATCCAGAAGCCGTGGGACAACGAGAAGCTGGTGGCCGACGTGCGCGCCGTGGTCGGGCGACGGCGGGCCGAAGAAGAAAACATCCAGCTCAAGCGGGCGCTGAAGCAACGCTACAACTTCGAAAACATCGTCGGCAAAAGCGAGCCGATGCTGAAGATCTTCGACCTGGTGGCGCAGGTTGCGCCCAGCCGCTCCACGGTGCTGTTGCAGGGCGAAAGCGGAACCGGAAAAGAGCTGATCGCCAAGGCGATCCACATGAACTCGCCGCGCAAGGATCGCCCGTTCGTGCCGGTCAACACTGGCTCGACTCCGGCAGACCTGCTGGAATCCACCCTCTTCGGCCACGTCAAGGGCGCGTTTACCAGCGCGGTGGCGTCGAAGAAGGGGTTGTTCGAAATCGCCGACCGCGGCACGCTGTTCCTGGACGAAATCGGCACCATGAGCATGGAGACGCAGGCCAAAATCCTGCGCGTGCTGCAGGACCGGAGATTCATGCACCTGGGCGGGGTACAGGAAATCCAAGTGGACGTACGCATCATCGCCGCCACCAACGTGGATCTGCGGCAGCTTACGCGCGACGGGAGGTTCCGCGAAGACCTCTACTACCGGCTCAACGTGATCATGATCGATCTGCCGCCGTTGCGGCAGCGGCGCGAGGACATTCCACTGCTGGTGGACCACTTCATTCGCAAGTTCGCCGAGGAGAATGATCGCCCGGTGCGGCAGATGGCACCCGAGGCGCTGCGCGCGCTGCTGGAGTACGGCTGGCCGGGAAACGTGCGCGAACTGGAGAATGTGGTGGAGCGCGCCGTGGTGCTGTCCTCGGGGCCGACGGTCACGCTCGATCTGCTGCCGGACCACATCGTCGGGCGCAGCGCCGGATTGGCGGTGCTGGAACCGCGCGCCGACGCTTCCCTGTTCGAGATCATCGAGGAATGCGAGCGGCGGATCATCGTGGACATGCTGGAGAAGTGCAATGGGAACCAGACCGAGGCGGCCGAGCGCTTCCACATTCCCCTGTCCACGCTCAATCAGAAGATCAAGCGGCTGAGCATCGAAATCAAGAAGAAAGCCAGAGAGTCGTAACACCCTCGGATTAAGGTATTTCTTTCCTGCTTACAGCCTGGCCGCGGCGCAGGCGGTTCTGGGGATCTTCTTCGCCACAAATAAGTTGTTGGCCCCGCCATATTGTAGGGTTACAGCGCTTACAATTCTTTACCTCCCGCCATCAATTCTTGACCCTCCCCAGCCCTGTTTTGGGGTTCTAACCAGGTAACAGTAGTTTCACACCAGCGGTGAACAAAGCTGCTGACAGCCGGGGTTCCGAGCTGCAGCGGAGGTGAATCATGAAACGATGGAAAGCATTGCTGACGGTATTGACGCTATGCGTCGGAATGAGCGGAATTGCGCTGGCGCAGGACTGGGACCATGACCATGACCGCGACCACGATCGCGACCGCGACTACATCTACCACGGCGACCATGACCGCGGGCCCTATGGCAATGGGGCGGCGCAGTTCGGTTACCGAGACGGGTTCAACGACGGTCGCAACGATGCCGTCACCGGTCACAGCTTCCGGCCAACCCAGGACAGCAACTACAGACATGCGGAGAACGGCTATAACGGCGCCTACTGGAACAAAGGCGCCTACCGGCAGGCGTACCGCGAGGCGTACCTGCAGGGCTACCAGAACGGCTACGGACGCGGGCAGTCCAGTGCCTATCGCCGGTGGCCCTGGGGACGATAGTCCGAGAATCGAAACGAATGAATCCTCAACAGGGCTGCGCACAGCGGCCCTCATTTGTTTTGCGCCTCAACTGAAATGCAACGCTTCTTTCCGCTTCCACATTCCTCACTAGCTTCCGAGCGCCCACCGCTGTTATATTCCGAAGCTCCGCATGGAAATCGTCGCGCCCATTGACTACGCGAAGCAGGCAGTGCTGGAGGTGCAGGACTATACCCTGCTTGCCTGGCGGTCCGTCGCCAACCTGTTTGCGCACCCGCGCTATCTTTCCGACACCTTGCAGCAGGCCGACACCATCGGCGTGGGATCGGTGCCGGTGGTGGTGCTGACCGGCATGTTCACCGGCATCGTGCTGGCGCTGCAAAGCGCGAATTCGCTGGCGCGTTTCGGCGCCTTGTCGCTGACCGGGCAACTGGTGTCGCTGTCCATGGTGCGCGAACTCGGCCCGGTGCTGACGTCGCTGCTGGTCGCCGGCCGCAACTCCTCCGGCATGGCCAGCGAACTGGGCTCGATGAAGGTGACCGAGCAGATCGATGCCATGCGCGCGCTGGGCACCGACCCAACGAAGAAGCTGGTGACCCCGCGAGTGGTGGCGACGGTCGTCATGATGTTCTTCCTCACCATCATTTCCGACCTGGTGGGATTGATCGGCGGTTTCCTGGTCGCATACTTCATCCTCAAGCTCGACAGCAACCAGTATTGGAACAGCGCCTATCAATCGCTGGTGTACGCCGACGTGTTCATGGGCCTGACCAAGCCGCTGCTGTTCGGCTTTATCCTGTCCACGATCGGCTGCTTTTACGGCATGACGGCGCACGGCGGCACCCAGGGAGTCGGCCGCGCCACCACTCAGGCGGTGGTGGCCTCCTCGGTGCTGATCCTGATGGTGGACGCCTTCTACACCCGGCTGCTGCTCTCCATCTTCGGCATGCACTGATGTCCGTCGCGCCTCTCCAGCCCGCCAATGGCCACCAGCAGGAATACACCATCGTATTCGACGACGTGGCCATCGCCTTCGACGAGAACGTCGTGCTCGACGGCATTTCTTTCCGGCTCCATAAGGGGGAAACCAAGATGCTGCTGGGCGTGGCCGGCTCCGGCAAAAGCACCATCCTGAAACTGGCGCTGGGGCTGCTGAAGCCGGACCGCGGGAGCATCTGGGTGCTGGGCCAGGATGTCACCCGGATGAAAGAAGAGGAACTGTTTGACTTACGGCGGCGCATCGGGATGGTATTTCAGGAGAGCGCTCTGTTTGACTCGGCCACGGTGCGGGAAAACGTCGCGTATCGTCTGATCGAAGAGCACGTTCCCGCGGACGAGACCGAACGGCGGGTACGCGAGGCATTGCGCTTCGTCGAGCTGGAACACACGCTCGATCTGTTTCCCGCGGAGCTGTCCGGCGGGATGCGGCGCCGCGTGGCGATTGCGCGCGCCATTGTCGCCCAGCCGGAGGTGCTGCTGTACGACTCGCCGACCGGAGGCTTGGACCCGGTGACGTCAACCACGATCATCGAACTGGTGGTCAAGCAACGCGACGTTTATCACACCAGCGCGCTGCTGGTGACGCACCGACTGCAGGACGCCTTCACCATGGCGACCCATTACTTCGATACCCGGGCCAACGAGATGCGCCCGCTGCCCGACAAGAAGGTCAACCTGGAGACCACGTTCATTATTTTGCGCGACGGCAAGGTGATCTTCGACGGCACCACGCTGGAGCTGGCGCGCTCGAAGGACGAGTACATCCGGGAGTACATCTCTTGAGTTTCGAGTTTCTGGTTTCTAGTGGCCGGGTCCGCTTCGGGGTTGGAGGCGGATTCGATCAGCCCCGAGGAATTCCCCACAACAATTCCCCAGAAATGACTGCGCCCGCAGAAGACGCTCCTGCGGGCGTAAGCTCGTCATGGGAGATCAAGTATCGGAGGCGCCGCGTTTTCTGTTCTGGAAACTAGCTCTTCCCCGCCGCCTGTTTCTTCATTATCTCGCCCCATTTCTTGAACTGGCCTTCCATCCACTCCACGCGCTTTTTCAGAGCCGGGGTGCTGTACAGCAACTCCTCGGTGGTCCGCATGAATTCGTCGTTGCCCGACACTTCACGGATTTGCTTGATGTAGGGTTTGATCTTGACATAGGTGAAGAAGATCTCGCCGTTCCAGTCGAAGAACAGATCGTGGTGAACGGCGCCGCGCAGGACGAGCGAAGCAGCGTTTTCCCAGTAGCTGAGAACCTGGCGCAGCCACGCATTCTCCGGCGTGCCCCAACCCATCATGACCTTCTGGAAGGCTTCCCAATTGCTGAAGTCGGCATTGCCATACCAGGTACGCGCCTTGCGCATTTCGGCTTCACGGCGCAGGTCGTACAACTTCATTACGGTGTCGGCATCGGCCGCAGTGGCTTTCTTACCGGCAGCTTTCGGCATTGAGTTTCTCCTTGGCGATCAGTTTTGTTGAGTCCCCAACGGCGCAGAACGCACCGCGATTAAGACGGTTCCAAAAAATATAACACAGAGGGGCAGAAGCGTCAGGAGTTGGCGCACACGCTGACTACCGCCCACTGACCACTGATCACGGTTCCTACGCCACCGCCCCGGCCTGCGGTTGCAGCGGGCGGGAGTAATCGCACTTGACAGCGCTTTCCTCTTCTTCGACCTTCTTGCGGCGGCGTTTGGGCTTCTCGTCTTCATCCGCCGTTGTGCGCTTGTTGTTGGGACAGGCAACGACCGGCCCCGACTTGAGATTTTTCTCCACCAGGTACGGGCTGCCGCACTGCGGGCAGGTTTCCGCCACCGGCTTATGCGCCGAGGTAAACTTGCACTTCGGGTAGTTCGAGCAGCCGTAGAAAGTGTTGCCGCGGCGGCGCGCCTTCTTCTCCACCAGTTCGCCGTCCTGGCACTGCGGGCATTTCACGCCAATGTAGTTCTGCTTGACGTACTTGCATTCCGGATATCCGCTGCAGGAAATGAACTCGCCGTAGCGCCCGTGCCGCAACACCATGTTGCGCTCGCATTTCGGGCATTTTTCTTCCAGAGGAATGTCGGGGATTTTCTTGCCTTGGTCAAGCCGCCGCGTGGTCTTGCAGTCTGGATAGCCGGTGCAGGCCATGAACTGCCCGAAGCGCCCGCGCTTGAGCACCATCGTGCGCCCGCAGTTTTCGCAGTATTCCTCCTGCGTGGTCTCCTGCATGTCGGCCGAGTCCAGGTCCGGCAGGTCAATGGGATTTTCCTTGGTGAAGGTACAGGTATTGGGATCGTCCTTGTCGTAGGTGCTGCAGGCGTAGAACGAACCGTGCCTGCCCCACTTGATGACCAGCGGCGCCCCGCAACGCTCGCACTTCTCATCGGTGGGCTTTTCCATCCGCTTGATGTTTTCCATGTGCTTCTCGGCGTAGCGGAGGTCCTTCTGGAATTTCTTGTAAAAGTCGCCGAGCGCGTCGGTCCACTTCTCCTTGCCCTCCCCGATCTCGTCCAGCTCCTCCTCGAGCCGCGCGGTGTATTGGAAATCGAAGATGTCCTTGAAGTTCTCCACCAGCAGGTCGGTGACCACCAGGCCGATCTCGGTGGGCACGAATTTCCCGCCCACCTTCTGCACGTACTGGCGCTCCTGGATGGTGCTGATGATGGCCGCATAAGTGGACGGCCGTCCTATGCCCCGCTCTTCCAGTTCCTTCACCAGCGACGCTTCGTTGTAGCGTGGCGGCGGTTCGGTGAAGTGCTGCTCCGGTTTCACGTCCTTGAGCGTCAGCTTCTGCCCCGCTTCCAGCACCGGCAGCTTGTGCTTGAGCGCCTCGTCCTCTTCGTCCTTGCCTTCCTTCGCCTCCTCGTAAACCTTCAGGAAGCCGTCGAACTTCAGCACCGAGCCGGTCACGCGGAACAGGTACGAGGTTCCGTTCGATTTCGCTTCGATGTCCACGCTGGTCTGGTCGAACACCGCGGGATTCATCTGCGAGGCGACGAAGCGCTGCCAGACTAGCTTGTAAACCTTGTATTCGTCTTCCTTCAGGTACTGCTTGACGGATTCCGGCGTGCGCGCGGCTGAGGTCGGGCGGATGGCCTCGTGCGCCTCCTGCGCCTCCTTCTTGGACTTGTACACGTTCGGGGATTCCGGCAGGTACTGCGGACCGTACTCACGCCCTATATGCTCGCGAACTTCCGCCAAGGCGTCGTTGGATACGCGCACCGAATCGGTACGCATGTAGGTGATCAGGCCGACCGTGTCTTCCTCGCCGAGATCAATGCCCTCGTACAGGCGCTGCGCGATCATCATGCTGCGCTTGACGCTGAAGCGCAGCTTGCGCGAGGCGTCCTGCTGGAACTTGCTGGTCGTAAACGGCGGGGCGGGCGAGCGGCGGCGCTCGCGCTTGTCCACCGAGCGCACGCTCCAGGCCGCCTGGCGCAGCGCGTCCACGATCTTTTTCGACTCTTCCTCGTTCGGGATTTCGGTCTTTCCCTCGCCGATCCCGATAAAGCGCGCGTCAAACGCCGGTGGCTTGGCGCCCACCAGGTGCGCGTCAATGGTCCAGTATTCCTTTTTGTCGAACGCCTTGATCTCGCGCTCGCGGTCAACAACGAGCCGCAGCGCCACCGTCTGCACGCGTCCGGCGGAGAGTCCGCGGCGGACTTTGTCCCAGAGCAGCGGCGACACCTGGTAGCCCACCAGCCGGTCGAGCACGCGTCGCGTCTGCTGCGCGTCCACCAGGTTCCAGTCAATGCCGCGCGGATGCTGGAAGGCTTCCTGCACCGCGCGCTTGGTGATTTCGTTGAACGTGACCCGGTGAATCCGCTCGTCACGCTTCTTCCCTTTTTTACCGTCATGGGAAAATTCCTCGGCCAGATGCGCGGCGATGGCTTCGCCTTCGCGGTCCGGGTCGGGCGCCAGGTACACGGCGTCGGCTGACTTGGCCATCTTCTTCAGCCGGGCCAGAACCTTTTCCTTGCCGGGAATGATGACGTAATCGGTGGCGAAATCGTTGACAATATCGACGCCCAGAGTGCTCTTGGGAAGGTCTTTGACGTGCCCGAGCGAGGCCTCTACGTCGTATCCGCGACCGAGATACTTGGCGATCGTCTTGGCCTTGGCCGGCGACTCGACAATGACTAAGTTGGACAAAATTACCCCTTATGAATTTCAAACTAACACGGAACTATTCGCTTCGCCGGTATCGGTTATCGGTTTTCGGTTTTCGGTTAGCGCCGCTTTGCCCTAACGTGTTGATGCCGCTCGAACCTTCTGCACCAACGAAGTCAGCATTCTTTTCACACCTGTGACCTCTGTGGCAAGACGTTCGTAGTCGACCGCGGTTATGTACGACAGGTCGCGAGCCAGCAAGAGGTGATATTGCAGTTCGCTAGCAGAGCCGAGAGCAATCTGAAGAAACCGGCCCAATTCCGCTTCGCCTTCTCTGCCGCACCCCTCAGCAATGTTGGCGCCGATCGAGCTGGCCGAGCGGCGAATTTGACTGCTCAAACCGTAAACCTCGTCACGAAGAAACAACTTGGTTTTTCGATACAGGTCCAAGGTCATCGAGTGCGCTCTCTGCCAGACATCCAGCCTCGTGAAGTCTTGCATCACGCCTCCTCAGCTACCGACAACCGACAATCGAAAACCGACAACCCACTCAAAAGCTCTTGACAAAATTCTTGCCCGGCAACTGTCGGATTTTCCCCGCCAGTTCCAAGTCGAATAGCGCGGCAAAAATCTCCGACGACGACATTACGCCCTCCAGCCTCTCCACGATGTCGTCGATCTGCGTGGACTCATCCGGTTTCAGCAGCGCCAGCACTTTTCGTTCCTGCGGGGGCACCGCCTCGGACGGGAAAAGGGATGCCGTGGCGCCCAATTCCGTTGCAGCAGGACGTTCCGCCTCCAGTTTCTGGCGAACGTCGTTGGGCAGCTCCTCCCAGACGTCCTCCCACGTGGCCGTCAACTTTGCGCCCTGCTTGATGAGCGTGTTCGGGCCCCACGAATTGCGGTTCGTAACATTACCCGGCACGGCGAACAGTTCGCGGTTTTGCTCCAGCGCGCAGCGCGCCGTGATGCGCGTTCCGCTGTACTCGCCGGCCTCCACCACCAGCACGCCCACCGACATCCCGCTGATGATGCGGTTGCGGATGGGAAAATTCTGCGGCGCGGCAAATGTGCCCACAGGGAATTCCGTCAGCAGCGCGCCTCCGAGGGCGAGGATCTGTTCGGCGAGCCTGCTGTTTTCGCGGGGATAGTAAACATCGATGCCGGTGCCGAAGACGGCGGCGGTTTTCGCCTTGGCGGCAATGGCGCCCCGGTGCGCGGCCGTGTCCACGCCGCGGGCCATGCCACTAACAATGATGATCCCGCGCGCCGAAAGGTCGCAGGCAAGTCTCTCGGCCATGCCCAGGCCGTACGGCGTGGGGTGCCGCGTCCCGACCATGGCGATCGCGGGTGCTGACAGGATTACCGCATCGCCGCGTACGTACAGCGCCACCGGCGGATCGTAAATCTGCTTCAACAGCGGCGGGTAGACGGGATCATCGAGGGTCACGATCTGCGCGCCCACGCTGGCCGCTCGCACCATCTCTTCCTGCGCCAGTTCCGCCGACTTGCCGAGCGCGATCGACTGCGCTGCTGCAGCCGACAGTCCCGCAGCTTCGAGTTCGGTGAGGCTGGCGGCAAAGACGGCTTGCGTGTTGCCGAAATGCTCCACCAACCGCCGGCATTTGTTAGGGCCCAGCGACGGGGTGAGCGCGAGCGCCAGCCATTGGAGGTGATGCGCGTCGAGCAATGTCTGTGCTGTGGACACGATGCAGAATCTCCCCAATGATGTCATCCTGAGCAAGGACGTGCCCAACAACCAGCGCCCCTGCATTTGGGGCCGGCGTCGCTATTTTGGTGCAAAAACGTCTTTATCTTAGTGCAAGACGTAATTAAATTAGTGCATCCGTGGGCCGATTCCTCCAGGCACACAACCGCGCCGGCTTCTGAGACCAAGCTCCAAAACCGACGAGCTACCCGCGCGCAGCCGAGTGGCAATCAGCGTGCTACCGCGTCAGCCTCTCCAGCTTTCTCAGTCGAAGGCGTGCAACTGCCTTCGCATCCGAAGGCGCGCAATTCCTTCATCGCAGCGCCGAGACTAAACCGCGCTCGTGCGCTGCTGCGCGGCCCTCCACAAAGAGCACTCAGTTCTGATCGCCGCCGCGGGCGCGCGAATCGTCGGCTGCGCAACGCCGGCGCCGATACCCGGCGCGTGGAGCACACCGTCCTACTAACGGAGGGTGAAAGTCAGCAGATTGAATCATCGCTGCCCCGCCTCGCGTCCCATCGTGCGCACGAGTATCTGTGG
>JAIQFT010000027.1 GCA_020073185.1 Terriglobia bacterium | reverse complement strand
GCTCGATCTGGCCGAGCGGGCACAGGCCTACACCAATGCCGCCGGGGTCGCCGTCGCCCTGTTGCGCGGCAAGAATCTGCTCGTCCGTACCTGCGCCGGCAGCGCACCCGAGGTCGGTGCCCTGATCCCGGCCTCCGACGCCTTTATCGCCGAGTGCCTCAACCGGCGCAGGCCCCTGTGTTGTCGCGATGTCGAATCCGATCCCCGCGTCGGACCCATGTTCCGCGCCATGAAGACGCGCTCGCTGATTGCCATCCCCATCTGCGGCCAGCCCGAGATGCGCGGTGTAATGGTGGTGATTGCTCCGCTGCCCAACGCTTTTCAGCCGACTCACACCGCCATCCTGATGACGCTCAGCGACATCATCGGCACCAAGCTGGCAGCCCGCGAAGCTCCCGACATGCGGGTCGAGATCGTGGACAATCCTCCGCCAGCACTCACGATGGCTTCCGAATCCGCGCCCGAGATGAAGGCCGCGGAAATGCCCGTCGTCGCTCCGGCTCCAATCCAAATGACGCCGCATCCGGTGGAAACCGCGCCCACTCCGATAAGGGTCGAGGCGGCTCCGGTGCTGGTCGCTCAGCGGCCAGCGCCGGTAATAGTCGCTCCCCGGCCGGCCACCTCTCCAGTCGCACCGGCTGCGTCTTCCGAGCACCTCGAAACGAATCCGGATGCGGCGCACAGAAAAACCGTCAAGCTGCCGAATGCGCCCGTGCAAGTCGCCGCGCCCGCTCGCCCTGCTGCCAGAGCGCCGGCGCCGATGGTACCACCCGCCTTGTTGAAGGATGAGCCTCTGCCCCTGGTGGAAGCAACGAACGTTGAGCCGGACCCGGGGCTGCTCAATCCGGCCGAAAATCCCGGTCGTTTCGAGCCACAGCGCGCGCTCAGTTCGACGACTGTCACCGGGCCGGTACGGCTTGTGCCGGTGAAGATTGCCCCCAGGCCGGTTGTGCCGGTGGCCGTCAACACCAAACCGGCTCCCGCAGCGCCCTTAAGCATCGTAGCCGCTCCAACGCTCGCTTCGTTGGAAGCGCTGAACGAGAAATCTGGCAAGCGCCGTTTTCTTATCCCCGCGATCGGCGTGGCTGCGGCGTTGGTCCTGGCCGCCGTCCTGTGGATGTATCGCTCGACCTCGGCCGAGCCCGCACCGCCTACGATTCCCGTGCCGGCCGCCGTTGCCGTTTCCGGGTTGCCCGAGGCGCCTGTAGCGACCGACGCACAACCGCTCGCAAAAAACGCATCGCTCACGACCACCGAACCAGTCGCGAAGCCCGCCATCGCGGAGGGCACGCAACCCAAGCCCTCGAAGCCGTCCGAAACGCAAGCCGCAGCGGCGGAGGCCAAGCATGAGCCGGCCAAACGAGTGATCGAAGTCGCCGCCGCGCAGCCTCAACCCAGGTTGCAAGCCGAATCCGACATGTCCGCGCCGAAGCTGGTCCTGGCCGCTGCTGACCCCGAAGGTGCCAACCTGGGCAAGGTACACGTTGCGGTGCCGGTGCCGCCCAAGTCCGAGTTGGTCGCGGCGACGCTGGTGTCTCGCACCGCTCCGGTGTACCCGCCCGTCGCGAAGCAGCTCGGGATTCACGGCACGGTCGTAATGAGCGTTGCAATCGGCGCCAATGGTTCGGTGAGCGACGTGCGCGTCACCGATGGCCCCATGCAACTCCGCAACGCTGCCATCGTCGCGGTTCGCCAGTGGCGCTACAAACCGGCAACGCTGAACGGCCAGCCGGTGGACAGCAGCGCGCAGGTACAGATCAATTTCACTCGTTAGGCGAGTGCGCATGGATGGCGACAGGGGCAACAGGTTCCCGGCAACTGGCCTGCTGCCCCTGTTTCTTTGACTATCACCCGGCAGTGGCCTAGAATCAGGGCAGATTCAGGTTCCATGGAGTCGTTGTTCGGGCACCCGAAACCGACGCCTTGGGCGGGAGGCCATACATGCTTGGCAAATTGGGGTTGCCCGAAATCCTCGTCATCGCCGCGATTGCCCTGCTGATCTTTGGGCCGGGACGGTTGTCGGAGCTGGGCAAAGGTCTGGGCGAAGGCATCCGCAACTTCAGGTCGTCGCTGAAGGAAGGCGAGCAGCCAGCGGAAAAGAAGTGAAGCGCACACATCGCCCCTCCGGTATGGCACGGACCGAGAGTCTGTGCCTTTTGTTTTGCGCTCACTGCCAGCCGCGCTCGCGCAACATGCGATACACCAGCGGTACCGGCAGCCCCACCACGTTGAAGTAGCAGCCATCCAAGCGGCAGATCCAGCGTGACGCGATGCCCTGAATCGCGTAGGCGCCCGCCTTGTCCATGGGCTCTCCGTGAGCGACATAGAACGCGATGTCTTCTTCGGTCAGAGGATCAAACGTTACTTCGGTGATCTCGGCGCCCACATCCTCGAACCCTTCTCCTATTAGGCAGACAGCGGTAGTGACCTGATGCATGCGCCCGGAGAGCAGCCGCAGCATGCGCGCAGCAGCGGCGGCATCGGCGGGCTTTTCCAGGATGTGCTCGTCCACGACGACGATGGTGTCCGCGCCCAAAACCAAGTCTCTGGCGGCGACCTGCTGGCGGACGGCGCGGGCTTTATCACGCGCCAAGCGCTGCGCGTAGTCGAGCGGCGGCTCGCCCGGGCGCGGCACTTCGGGCACGTCGGCCGGGCGCACGCGGAACGCGATGCCGGCGTTGCGCAGCAACTCTTGGCGCCGCGGGGAGGAGGAGGCGAGCACGAGCATGAGGAGTTGTAATTGACTTGCAGGTAATTTGCAATTTGAGATCGCGGAGTTTGGCATGTCGGCCGACGCCTTCGCGAAAGGCGTGCCGTCACGGAGGGCGGAGAGGGAAAACCTGGACCACCGCCGATGCGGACCAAGTCAGAGCAGGGTGCATGCCTCGCTGAAATCCAGGCGCGGACCGCGCGGAAAAAGCCTGGCATGATCGCCGTAGCCGAGATTGCAGAGGAAGTTCGATTTAACGTGGCCTTCGGAAAAGAACTCCTGTCCGCAATCGTGGCACTTGCCTGCCGCAAAGAACGCTTCGTCGACCTTGGCGTTATCGAACCCTGACATCGGCCCGCAATCCAGACCCAGCGCACGCGCCGCCAACATCAGATAGGCGCCCTGCAGTGACGAGTTGCGCTTGGCGGTGATTTCAATGAGCTGTGGATTGCCGACAAACACATCGCGCATGGCGAGGTTGTGGGGAAACAATTTCGGCAGCTTGTCGTAGAACTTGAGGTCGTATGCGACGATCACGGTGACCGGCGCGGTCATGGTTTTTTCAACGTTACCGGATGCCAATGCCGGCCGCAGTCTCTCCTTGGCCTCGCGTGAGCGGAGAAATACGAGGCGGGCAGGGGAACCATTGGCGCTGGTCGGACCCCATTTCATCACTTCGTATATCTGGCGCAGGGTGTCGTCGCTTACCGGCTTGTCGAGCCACGCAATGTGAGTACGCGCCTCGCGGAAGAGAAGATTGAGCGCCTCATCGTTTAGCCTGTCCATCGATTCGTCCTTTCCATCCTTCAGGCGGCTGCGGCTTGATGAGATGTTGCCGGGACACGCGCCGACTCGCCTAGTGCAATCCGACCTTGCCGCGGGCGGACTCGATCAGCTTGGCGGAGTCGTAGCCCACGCCGTCTTTGAAGACGGTCTCGACGTTTTCAATGTCGGAGATATTAGTCGAAGGATCGCCTTTTATGACGACAAGGTCGGCGTGTTTGCCGGGGGCGATGCTGCCGATCTTGTCGGCAACGCCGAGCCATTGCGCACCGTTGAGGGTAGCAATCTTGATGGCCTCGATCGGAGTAAATCCGGCTTCCACCAGCAGTTCGACTTCGCGCTGGTCGCCAAAACCAGGCACCACGCCGCCGTAGCCGGTGGGATCGAGTCCGGCGAGCAGCAGGCCGCCCGCCTTGGCGAAGGCGTATTCAAACTGCATTTCCTTCTTGAACAGTTCGGGCCAGGGCGAATCTTTGGCGCCGGCGATGCGAGCGCGCGTGGTGAGGTAGTCGTTGCGCGATTCGGGCAGCATGCTGTCGAGCACGCGCCGCATGTAGGGCGAAGGTTGCGGCGGCGCGTTGGCAGAGGTGGGCGGAAGCGACATCGAAGGGCGATTGGGGACGAAGGTCTCGAACACCGGAAGAGTCGAGGTGACCGCGACATGGTGCGCGATGAGGTCCTTGATGATCTGCTGAACCACGGAATGATCGATAGGGAGCGTCAGCAGCGAATCCCGAATCAGCGATTGTTCAGGGCACTGGTCTGGCTGCTTGCCCGGGTGATTGATTGGCGGCTTGTTGATACCGTGTTCAGGGTTGGAAAAGCCCATCGCATCGAATGGCAAGTCAAGATCTCCGTCTACCAGCAGCCCGTGCTCGAGGTCGTCAATGCCGAGCGCGGCAGCCTCGTGGAAACCGATCGAGCAGAGGTGGCCGGTGACTTTGAGCCCGCGCTTGTGGGCTTCGTCTATCGCGGCGCTCAACTCGGCGCGGGTGATGTGCATGTACGCCTTGAAATTGTTGGCGCCCTCCTCGGCCCAGTAGGCGACGGTGCGGCGGGCGTCATCGGCGTCCTTCAATTCGTGCATCTGGCCGGTATAGGCGCCGGCACCTTCCAAGTAAGGGGCGGTAGGAAAAATCTTGGGGCCGGGCGAGCGGCCGGAGTCAATGTCACGCCTGAGGCTGATGTCGGTGTAGCCGTCGATGGAGCCGGTGGTGCGGATAGTGGTGACGCCGCCCGCGAGATACAAGCGCGGCGCGGAGAAATCGTCTTCGCTGTAGTGAATGGGCGTGAGCGCGCCAGGATAGAAGAGATGGTCGTGCATGCCGACGAGGCCGGGGATTACGGTGTGGCCGGAAAGGTCGAGAACCTTGGTGTCTTTTGTCAGGAGTTGATCGTGGGGCTGCGCCTGGACGCTCTCGATTCGCCCGTTGCGAATGATGATCATCTGGTTCTCGCGCGCGGGCGCACCGGTTCCGTCAATGACACGTACATTGGTGAGCGCGATGGCGGGCGCGTCCACGGTGACAAAAGCCTTCACGGCGGGAGAGAGCGTGGTCTGCCCGAAGGAACAGCAGCAGAGGAACAGGAGAGTGGCGAGCAGTCGTTTCATCCTTCACCCCGAAGGCAAGTAGAGTACACGACGCGAGCGATGCCAGCGAGCGGTGTTTCCGGCGCTCTGAACCCCGGATGCTAGAATCAAGTGTTCAGCACCACTAGCCGAAGCAGCTAGCCGAAGCCCGTCTCGAATTCCATGGACCGCCATCACATCCGAAATTTCGCCATCATCGCCCACATCGATCATGGGAAGAGCACGCTCTCGGACCGGCTGCTGGAGCTGACGGGAGCGCTCTCGGCGCGCGAAATGCAGGGCCACGAGCAGGTGCTGGACGCGATGGACCTGGAGCGCGAGCGCGGGATCACGATCAAGGCCCACTGCGTGCGCATGAACTACACGGCGCAGAACGGGGAGACCTACCAGCTCAACCTGATTGACACCCCCGGCCACGTGGATTTCTCCTACGAGGTCTCGCGCGCGCTGGCCTCGTGCGAGGGCGCACTTCTGGTGGTGGACGCGACCCAGGGCGTGGAGGCGCAGACGCTGGCCAATTCCTACCTGGCGATCAATCACGGGCTGGAGATCATTCCGGTCATCAATAAGATTGATCTGCAGAGCGCCGACGTGGAGCGGACGAAAGAGATGATCGAGGGCGCGGTGGGACTGGACGCGTCGGAAGCGCTGCTGATCTCGGCGAAAACGGGACAGGGCGTGCCGGAGGTGCTGGAGGCGATCGTCAAGAAAATTCCGCCGCCGAAGGGCTCGGCGGATGCGCGCCTGCAGGCGCTGATCTTCGATTCGTGGTTCGATTCCTATCGTGGTGTGGGCGTGCTGACGCGTGTTTTTCAGGGAACGCTGCATCGGAAGCAGAAGATCCGGCTGTGGTCGAACGCAAAGGCGTTCGAGGTCGAAGTGCTGGGCGTGCAGTCGCCCAAGCCGGTCGAGGTGGATGAACTGGCGGCCGGCGAGGTGGGGTTCGTCTTCGCCAACCTGAAAAACGTAGCGGACACCAAGATCGGCGACACCATTACCGACGACGAGCGGCCCGCCATCGAACCCCTGCCGGGCTTCGAAGAGCTCAAGCCCATGGTTTTCGCCGGGATGTACACGGTGGACGCGCACGAGCACACCCAACTGCGCGAGGCGCTGGAAAAACTGCGGTTGAACGACTCGTCGTTCTTCTTCGAGCCGGAGAGTTCGACGGCGCTGGGCTTCGGCTTCCGCTGCGGATTTCTCGGGCTGCTGCACATGGAGATCATTCAGGAGCGGCTGGAGCGCGAATTCAGCCTTGACCTCATCTCCACAGCGCCGGGAGTGCGCTTCAAGGTCACAAAGACGGACGGCGAGGTGATCGAAGTTGACAATCCGTCAAAGTGGCCGCCGCAGGGCGAGATCCAGCGGATCGAGGAGCCGATCATCCTGGCGACCATCATCTCGCGCGAGGAGTACGTGGGAGCGATTTTCAAGCTGGTAGAAGAAAAGCGCGGCAAGCAGAAAAATTTCGAGTACCTCAGCGGCGGCCGCGTTATGCTCAGCTACGAGCTACCGCTGAATGAAATCGTGCTGGATTTTTATGACAAACTGAAGAGTGTCTCGCGCGGGTACGCGTCGCTGGATTACCACCTCGCCGGCTACTGGGAGTCGGACATGGTGAAGCTCGACATCCTGGTGGCGGGCGATGCGGTGGACGCGCTGTCCATCATCGTGCACCGCGAATTCGCCTACGAACGCGGGCGGGCGCTGGTCTCGAAAATGCGCGAGCTGATCCCGCGCCAGATGTTCGAGGTCGCCATCCAGGCAGCGATCGGCGCCAAGGTGATCGCGCGCGAGACGGTGGGGGCCATGCGCAAAAACGTGCTCGCCAAGTGCTACGGCGGCGACATCACACGCAAGCGCAAGTTGCTGGAAAAACAGAAGGAGGGCAAGCGGCGCATGAAACGAATCGGCAAAGTGGATATCCCACAAGAGGCCTTCCTGGCGGTGCTACGCGTCGGCGAAGAATAGACGAACCAAATCGACGGCACTGGTCGTCTATCTCGGAGAAGCCATGCCAAATAGGGAAAATATCCACAACACAATCAGCGCTGCCGCCAGCCGCACCGCAATTTTCATCAGATTGAAATGTGCAAAACTCCCGGCGGTTCTACCACCAAAGTGGGGTTCCATTCCACAGCATGACAGCCTCGGGCTTTCAGGACCTAACATATTGATTCTTGACCAATTTGTCGTTTGCCCAAGCTCCTAGGCAGATTGTGTAAGTAACTGTTCTATCGCGGGTTGTGGTAAGGGCGGCACGGAATTGCACAGCCTTTTCCACAGACTTGCGGAAAAAGATCCGGCCTTCCGGCCAACAATGGCCGGGTTTCGGGCGGGCGATTCCCAGAATGGAATGCCCAGAATGGAATAAGAAGGCCGCCCGATGGCGGCCTTGGGATCGAAAGGAGTTCGGCTACCGCTTGGGCGCAGGCGGCTTCGGCGCCGGAGGACGCGCAGCGGTTCCGCCGACGGGCTTAGCCGGCGGCGCTGCGGCTGCGGGCGCGGGAACGCCGGACTGCGTGTTGTAGGCGCTCACGATTTCCTGCGTGACGTCGGTGTTCGCCGCCGCCCAGAGCACCGGGCTCTGCTGGCTAGACACGTCAATGATCACCGAGTAGCCGTTCTGCTTGGCGAACTTGTCGAGTACCTCCAGCAGTTTGCCGCCAATACGATTGGCGATGTCATTCTGCTGACCCTGGAAATCCGCCTGGGCATCTTCCACTTGGCGCTGCAGGGTTTTCTGCTTGGTCTCGATGTTCTTGACCATGTCGGCGCGCGCCTGCTCATTGAGTTTGTCGCTTTGCGTCTGCAACTGCTTCTTCAGATTTTCGATTTCCTGGTTCAGGTTGTTGAGCGCGGCCTGCGTGGGCTCGAACTTTTTCTGCAGAGCTTCCAGGTCACGACGGCCCTCGTTGGTCGTCACGATCGCATTCTGGATGTTGATGATGCCGATGCGGGCGGCAGTGGAAGCCGCGGCGGGACTGGGTGGGGCAGCGGCAGTACCGGTCTGTGCCAGCGCGGTTATGGTCAGCAGCACCGCCGGCAGAATAAAGCGGGAAAGCATCCGTGTCATGGGTTGGTTTTGAACTCCTTGGAAATTGCTGGTTCGAACTTCCTCAGAAACACCTCAGACGGGCACTCACCGTGCGAAGGTTTCGTGGAAACTAAGATTATAGGGCGAGCGGGGGCGAGCGTCAAACCTGCATCTAAGGTCGGTCGCGCAATCTTCCCTAGAATGTTGTCGCCACGGTGAAGCGGAACGTCGTCTTGGGCTCTTTCAGGTTCCATCCCGGCACCAGGTTGCTGATCGCCTGCTGATAGCTGAAATCTCCGGCGCCGCCCGGCGGGAACATGTTGCGGGTGATGAAGTTGGGCGTGTCGGCAAAGGTGTTGAGGCGCAGCGGATTGTAGGCCCAGTAAATGCGGAAAGGGGCATTCACCACGGGCATGATGACCTGAACTTCCAGCCCGGTGGAGGCGCGCGGGATCCAGTTCGACGCACCGACAACCTTGAGGCTCTTGCCGAACGACTGCGACACGCCACCAACACAATTGAAAGCAACATCGAGCGCCGGACAGCCGAACGCGGTGGTGTTCAAGGTGTTCAACTGGACGTCATTGATCTGCAACTGCGAGGGCCGAGCAATGCCGTCGAATCCGAGGTCGAAGAACGGCGCCAGCGTGACCGGGCCAACGACCGGAATGCGGTATTCCACGTTGGCAACCACGTTGGTATCGCCGCCCGGGAACAGGATGCGGCTCGCCGGGAGCGGCACGGTGACATTGCCCTGGCGCGGGTTGTTCGGATCCTTGGGGACGGGCGTGCCATCGGGATTGGTCAGCGGGAAATCGACACGCTCGACGAAAAAGGCGACCGGGGAAACCGCACGGATGTCAAAGCCGCGGATGTCGGTGTCGCCGCCCATGAAGAAGCGTTCAAAGGGCGGCGCGACGCGTCCGGCGTAGCCGCTGATGAAGGAACCCTGGAAGCGGAACCCGAGACTGTTGTGGCCTTCGGCATTGGGTTTCAAGCCCTTCATGGGAGTCCAGCGCGTGTAGGAAACCAGTGGGCGGAAGAAGGAGACGTTGCCGCCCAAGCCGGCAAAGTCGCCGCCGATGAAAATGTTGCGCCCGCGGTGCGGATGCACGGGGCTGTCCACCGTGTTCCAGGTGAAGCTGGGAAGGAGCTTGCTGGTGACGATGCCGGACAGAGAGTCCGGTCCGGAAATGTTGCGGAAATTCAGCTCCTGGAAGTACAGGCGTGAGAAGTCGCTGAACACGTTGATCGAGGACACATCGAAGGAGTAGCCCAGGGAGACGCGCTTGAACGACCGCCGGATGGGATAACTGACCGAGGTGGTGAAACCCGACCGCGACTGGCTGAAGTTCTGCAGGGATTGAAGAACGTTCTGGGGCAGATTGAGGACTTGGCCGGCGACGAGGTTTGCCTCCTGCGCCTGGTTGAAATTGAAACGCTGGGTGAACACGGTGAACCCGAACTGCAACGGGCGGTCGAACATGTAGGGCTCGGTGAACCCGAAGGACAAGTTGCGCTGCCGGCTGCCCACGCTGGCCTGCAGAGTGAGGGTTTCACCGAGACCGAGGAAATTGTTGGTCTCGTAGGTCAGGCCGATAAAGGAACCGGCCAAGCCGCTGACGCCACCGCTCAAGCCGATGCTGTTCTTGCCCTTCTCCTTAACCTTTAACGTGATGTCGACTGTGCCTTCCTGGTTGTTCTGCCTGACCTCGGAATCCTGCTCCGGCTTGAGGGTGTCGAAGTAGCCGAGCTGGTTGAGGCGCAGGATGCTCAGGTCCCAGAGGCGGCTGTTGTAAACCTGTCCTTCCTCGACTGCCAGTTCGCGGCGGATGACCTTGTCGCGGGTGGTGGTGTTGCCCTTGAATTCGATGCGCCGGACGTAGAACGGCTTGCCCTCGTCGAGGTCGATGGTCAGGCTGATCAGCTTCTTCTCATCATCGAACTGCGTGTCGGGCACCGGCGTGAAGTTGATGTAGCCCAGCTCGCCGTAGGCATCGCGCAGGTTTTTCAGCCCCTTGCGCACCAACTCGATATCGAAAATATCACCATCCTTCATCGGCACCAGCCGGCGCAGGAACGCGGCGTTGGGGATGGCCTTGTTGCCGGTGAACTTGATTTCCTTCAGGTGATAGCGGTCCCCTTCCTCGATCGGGATGGTGATATCCACCACCTTGCCCGCGCCCTTCTGAATCAGCGGGATGTGAAACCCGCCGCCAGTGTCGCGAATTTGCGTCTTCGGATCCTGCACCACGGCCTTGAAGTACCCGCGGCGCTGGAACGCGTCGCGCACCATTTCAGCGTCCTCGCTCAACTTCGCGGCGTTGTAGGTTTTGCTGAAGATGTTTTCCAGGATGATGGAGTGCGGGATGCCGATAGGCCTCGTGTTGCGCATGGCGTAGCGGAGCGTCCGGCTGTTGACGTGCTTGTTGCCTTCAAACTTGATCTTCCCAACCTTGACCTTCGGGCCTTCCTTCACCACGAACGTGATTCCGACCGCGGCCGGAGGAATGGGGCGCACCTCGGTTTGAATGGTGGCAAACTGGCGGCCGTGTTCCGCAAGCAGTTCCTTGATCACCACTTCGGCGCGCTTCACGCGTGTGGGGTCGTACTGGCTTTCCTGCGTAAGGGAAACCTTGCGCTCTTTGAAGCGGTCCAGCACGTCACTCTGCGAGACCGAGCTCAGGCCCACATACTTGATCTCGCGGATGGTGGGCTTTTCCTTCACGTAGACGTTGATGATCCAGCCCTTGGCTGATTGCTCCCTCTCGAGGCGGATGTCGTCAAAATAGCCGGTGTTCCACAAGGAATTGAAATCGCGTTCCAGGGCGGCCTGATCGTAAACGTCGCCGGGCTTGGTGAACATGCGAGCGCGTACGGTCTCCGCCGGAATGCGGCGATTTCCGATAATGTTGATCACGGCGATCAGATCCTGCTGGGCTACGGCGGGGACGGAGCACAACGAAAACAAGCTTAAGACGAGGAAAATGAATGCCGCCATCCGCCTTCCTGCCCGCGCCGAAAAAGCGCGGGTAAGTGACGCTGCTGCATGACAGACGACGGCCAGAACATGATCCGCAGAATTAAGAATAGTCCGACCTCAATAGCAAGTAGTTGCGGAATCCGCCATTATACAAGTCCTCGCGCATATCCCGTCAAAGTCGCGTCACACGCTGATCCCGCCACACCGGGCGCACATTCTTCAACCCGCGCGGCGCCCGAATCTCTCGTTACGGCACAGCGGTTGAGGTACACACGATGCTTCACTCACTCCAACTCGGACGTCGCAACTCATAACCGAATTTGGCTTGCGCCGGAGACGGAAGCTTGCCACAATCCGCCGCACTTGCGCGGTCGTCCGAACGCGTTCCCCCGAGGTGCCTCATGTTCCACCTGCCGCCTGTTCTTACCGATGCCTCCCTTCTCCTGCTGCGCCTGATGATTGCCGCGGTCTTCTTCTCCAGCGGATGGAGCCACGCCAAGGATCCCGCCGGCCGCAGCCAGAGCATCGGCATGAGCCAAGGATTTACTCTGTTCCTGGGAATTGCCGAGATCGCCGCCAGCCTCGGCGTCGCCTGCGGCGTCCTGACCCAACTCGCTGCCTTGGGTCTCATCCTCGTCATGCTGGGCGCCATTCAGAAGAAGATTATTGTCTGGCACACCGGCTTCTGGGGCAAGAACGGATACGGCTGGCACTACGACCTGATCTTCGTGGTCATGAACCTGGTGGTCATCGCCACCGGCGGCGGCGGCTGGGTACTCCTGGGCTGACGGACGAGCACGTGGAGCAAGACCCGCGGGAGCAGAGGCTCAGCTCTGCGCATACGACTACAGGGCACGCGCGACCTCCACCAGCGTGGAATAGAACGTCGCGCCGCCGCCCATGTCGGTAAGCCGGTCCGAGGTCAGGACGTTGATGTTGCGCGCCTGTTCGGTCAGCTTGGCCCAGTTCAGCCGCGCCGCCACCACGCCCGCGCGGGTCGCGCCGTTCACTCTCGCGCTAAGAAGAATTTCGCCGCGCGAGTTAAACACCCGCACGCGATCGCCGTCCGCGATGCCGCGTGGTTGCGCATCCGCAGCGCTGATCTCCAGCAGGCCGGGATCTTCCATTTTCTGCTGCGCCGGAAGATTGGCGAATGTGGAGTTGAGATAGTTGTCGCACTTGCGAGCGAGCAGTTCGAGGGGGTAGCGCGCGTCTCCCGCGTGACGCGACTCTTTCGGCGGTGTAAACGACACCACCGGATCAAGTCCTTGCGCGGCCAGATCTACGTTGTAGAGGAGCGCCTTGCCGGAACGAGTCGGAAAACCGAGGGCGAAAGGAAGGTAGAATCTCGTGCCGGGAAGGGGGCCTTCGACTCGCCCGCGCAACCCCGGCGCGGGCTCGCCCAGGATAACATCAGTTGAGGGTTCGGGCAGATTCAGACGCACGTGGCGTTCGCGTTCTAGCCGTGCGCGATCAATTCCCGCCAGGTGTGGATGCGGCGACGATAGCGCGAGATCAATCATCTCGTCCACGGATTCGCGGAAGCAGGCATCGTCGAAGCCCATCCGCAGCGCCAGCGCGCGAAATAACTCGACGTTGGAGCGGCACTCACCCAGCGGCTCGATCGCCTGGTTGGATATCTGCACGTAGTAGTGGCCGTATCCGGTCTGCAGGTCCTTGTGCTCGAAAAACGTGGTCGCGGGCAGGATGATGTCGGCGTAATCGGTGGTGTCGGTGAAGAATTGCTCGTGCACCACAGTGAACAGGTCGGGCCGCAGCAGCCCGCGCACCACCGCATTGTGATTGGGCGCGACCGCCGCGGGATTGGAGTTGTAAACAAACAGCGCCTTCACCGGCGGATCGTTCAACTGGTTGAGTACGCGGCCCAACTCTACCATGTTGATGACGCGGGTCGGGCGCGGCATGAGATCCGCTCCCTGCAACGCGTTTTTGTTGAGGTTGTGACCTTCGCTGGTGGAGAGCTGCAGTCCGCCGCCAACTTGCTTCCAAGCGCCGATCAAGCACGGCAGCATGCAGACGGCGCGCACCGCCATGCCGCCGTTCTCGCTGCGCTGGATGCCGTAGTTGAGGCGAATCGCAGCCGGCCGCGTGGCGGCGTAATCGCGCGCCAGCTTCACGATGTCCTCGGCAGAGATTCCGGTCCAGCGCGCCACCCGCTGCGGCGGATATTCCTGCACGCGCGCGCGGAGCTGGTCGAATCCGAAGGCGTGCTGCGCGACGTACGCGGCGTCGTGCAGCCCCTCGTTGATGATGACGTGCATCATGCCGAGGGCGAGCGCAACGTCGGTCCCGGGATTGATCGGCAGATACCAGTCGGCGCAGGCCGCAGTGCGCGTGCGGTACGGATCGATGACCACCAGCCTGGCGCCGTTGCGGCGCGCTTCCTCGATGAACGGCCAGAGGTGGACGTTGTTGCCGTGGATGTTGGCGCCCCAAGCGACGATGTAGCGCGCATGCGCGAACTGCTCGGGCTCGGTGCCGAGCTTGGCGCCGTACACCGATTTGATGCCGACTTCGCCGGCGATGGAGCAGATGGTGCGGTCGAGTTGCGACGCGCCCAGGCGGTGAAAGAAGCGGCGGTCCATGGACGCGCCATTCAGCACCCCCAGAGTTCCGCCGTAGGAATAGGGAAGGATCGCCTCAGCGCCGCATTCGCGGGCGATCTGCTGGAAGCGGGTTGCGATCTCGTGGAGTGCTTCGTCCCAGGAAACGCGCTTAAAGTCCTGCTGGTTGCAGGCGCGCGAGCCTTTGGGCCCGACGCGGCGATAGGGATATAGAACGCGGTCGGGCGAGTAAACGCGGTCGAGATACCGGGCGACCTTGGCGCAGAGAAATCCGCGCGTCACCGGATGATCCGGATCGCCCTGAATGCGCACGGCGCGCCCATCTTCTTCCCTGACGGTGATCAGAACGCCGCAGGCGTCGGGACAGTCATGCGGACAAGCGGCGTGGACGACCTTCGTAGTCATGGGCCGGTGCGACAACCAGCATATCGCGAAGGGACGAAACTAGCGATAGCGCCGTTCGCAAACCGGACAGTGGAGCGCGTAGGGATCGTCTACGAAGTCAACCAGCTCGGTTCCGCAGGCAGGACAAAGTTCCTCCTCTTCGTCGAGCAGGAGATCGGTTTCATCATCCTCTTCGACGGCGACAGCGGAGTTGTTCATGGAGTAGAAGGCGAGCGCGGAGTCGATGTCGTGCCGCATGGCGCACCCCCGATGGGGTCCATTGTCGCGCTTGCGTCAAGTCTGTGCGCGGGTTTTTGTTGTTCCCGGTTTATGGTGAGTTTTGTTTTGGGAAGAAGAAACGGTCGATCGGCCTCGGACTATACGGTCATGACTTCTTTTTCCTTGGACCTGCTCAGTTCTTCCATCTTCTTGATTTCGTCGTCGGTGAGGCGCTGGATTTCGTCGAAGGCGCGGCGCTCGTCGTCTTCGGTGATCTTTTTGTCCTTGAGAATCTTCTTGATGGCGTCGTTGCCGTCGCGGCGAATGTTGCGCACGGCAGTGCGATGTTCCTCCAGGATTTTGTGCAGGTGCTTGACCATTTCGCGGCGGCGCTCCTCGGTGAGCGCAGGCACCGGCACGCGGATGAGCTTGCCGTCATTCATCGGATTGAGACCGAGATCGGCGGAGCGAATGGCCTTCTCGATGCCGCCCAGGGAGCTGGGATCGAAGGGCTGCACGGTGATGAGCTGCGCTTCCGGAGCGTGCACCTGGGCGATCTGGTTGAGCGGCATCACGGAGCCGTAATATTCGACCTGAACACCGTCGAGCATGTGCACGGAGGCGCGGCCGGTGCGGACCGCGGCCAACTCGGTGCGAAAATCCTCAACCGCCTTGTCCATGCGGGTCTTGAGCTGGACGAAAAGTTCCTTGAGCGCGGGATTCGCGGCCATGCTGGGCTGAGGCATATGGTCTCCGATTAGAAGGGGAGATTATAAACGAAGGCTTCGGGCCTCAGGCTTCAGGCGCTAACCAGCGAGCCAATCTTTTCGCCGGTGACGACGCGGCGGATGTTGCCGTCGCGATTGAGGTTGAAAACGATGATGGGGAGGTTGTTATCCTTGCAGAGGCTGATGGCAGTGGCGTCCATCACCTTGAGCCCTTTTTTCAGCACTTCCATGTAGCTGATCTGGTCGAACATCTTGGCGTCTTTGACGACGACGGGATCGGCGTCGTAGATGCCGTCAACCTTGGTGGCCTTGAGGATCACGTCGGCCTTGATTTCCATGGCGCGCAGCGAGGCGGCGGTATCGGTGGAGAAATAAGGATTCCCGGTGCCGGCGCCGAAGATGACGACGCGCTCTTTTTCGAGGTGGCGGATGGCGCGGCGACGAATGAAGGGCTCGGCGACCTCGTGCATTTCGATGGCGGACATGACGCGGCTGTAGACGCCGCGCTTTTCGAGCGCGTCCTGCAAGGCAAGGGCATTGATCATGGTGGCGAGCATGCCCATGTGGTCGGCGGTGACGCGGTCCATTTCGCGGGCCTGCTCGGCAACGCCGCGGAAGAAATTGCCGCCACCGATGACAATGGCGATCTGCACGCCGAGGGAGTGGACGTCCTGGATCTCAGCGGCGATTTCGTGGACGCGAACGGGGTCAACGCCGAAACTCTGATTGGCGGCGAGGGCCTCTCCGGAGAGCTTGAGAAGAATGCGTTTGAAGACTGGTGTGGACATTAGTTTCCAGTTTCTAGTTTCTAGTTTCCAGTTTTTAGTTTCGAGTTGGTTAGCGCTAGTTTCGCACCAATGGTGCAGCCCTGGAAACGAGAAACTTGAAACTGGAAACTAAAAAGGGCGGCCGAAGCCGCCCTCAATCTATTTCGCCTGTTCCTCCGGCGCAGACTCCGCCGGCTTGGTGGAGGCGACGGTGGCGCCAGGATCGCCGACCTTGAAACGGGCAAAGCGGCGGACGGCGATGTTCTCGCCGAGCTTGCCGATCTTGCTCGCAATCAACTGCGAGACGGTGATGGTCTGGTCCTTGATGAAGGGCTGCTCGTAGAGGCAAACCTCCTCGTAGAACTTGCCCATCTTGCCTTCCACGATCTTCTCCACCACGTTGGCGGGCTTGCCGGTAGCGGCGGCCTGGGCGCGGTAGATGTCCTTTTCCTTCTCGAACGCCTCGGGCGTGACGTCTTCCTTGCGAATGAACTTGGGATCGCTGGCGGCGATGTGCATGGCGATGTCGTGCACCAACTCCTTGAAGTCGCCGGTGCGGGCGACGAAGTCGCTCTCGCAGTTGACCTCGACGAGGACGCCGATCTTGCCGCCGGCATGAATGTAGCTGGCGACGGAGCCTTCACTGGTGGCGCGGGCGGCCTTCTTGGCAGCGACGGCCATGCCACGCTTGCGGAGTACGACGATGGCTTGCTCCAGGTCGCCCTTGGATTCGACCAGGGCGTTCTTGCAATCCATCATGGGAGCGCCAGTCTTGTCGCGAAGTTCACGGACCTGTGCAGCGGAAATATTTGCGGCAGTAGTGCTCATCAGAAAAAACCTTTCCTGCAAAGCCGAACAAATTTTGACCCGCGCCGGGATAGCGCGCGGGTCGTCAGGGGCTAAAGCCCCTTTACGATCTCCCGTTTGCAGCACGACTAAAGCCGTGCCCTGATACACGCGTCCTAAAATCGCGGCCGTTCAACAACAGATTCCTTGCGGTTGAAACCCGCTCGGAATGACAACCCTTATTAAGACTCTCTTCGGCACGGCTAAAGCCGTGCCCTTCCCGAACCGGCTTTCCCGGAGCTTACTTGGTATGCGCCTCGGCGTGATGGGCCTCGGGCTCTTCGACCGCAACGTCAACCGGGGCAGGCTGCTTGCGCACGCCGCCGCCGAGCACGTCTTCCATGCTGACCTCCTCGGTGGCGGGCTCGGCAGCGCCTTCGGCCGCAAGCTCACCGGCGGCAGCGGCTTCGGCCTGCTGCGCAGCCTGAACTTCGGCGACCTGCTTGTCGGTCGCGGCCTGGGCACCCTCGACGACGGAATCGGCGACCTTGGAGGCGAACAACCGGATGGCGCGCAGCGCGTCGTCGTTGCCGGGGATGACGTAATCTACTTCGCTGGGATCGCAATTGGTGTCCACGACGGCGACCACGGGGATGCCCAGCTTGCGCGCCTCGCGCACGGCGATCTGCTCCTTGTTGGAGTCAATCACGAAGATGGCGTCGGGCAGGCGCGACAGGTTCTTAATGCCGGCAAGGTTGGCCTGGAGGTGCTTGCGCTCGCGCTCAAGCTGGATAACTTCTTTCTTCGGGAGCAGTTCGTAGCGGCCGTCGGTGGCCATCTCGTCGAGTTCTTTGAGCCGCTTCACCGATTTCTGGACGGTAACCCAGTTGGTGAGCAGGCCGCCCAGCCAGCGCTGGTTGACGTAGTACATGTTGCACCGCTGCGCCTCTTCGGCAATGGCGTCCTGCGCCTGGCGCTTGGTGCCAACGAACAGCAGGATCTTGCCCTCGGCGGCCATGTCCTGCACAAACCTGGACGCCTCCTTGAACATCTTCAGCGTCTTCTGCAGGTCAATAATATAAATGCCGTTGCGCTCGCCGAAGATGAATTCCTTCATCTTGGGGTTCCAGCGCTTGGTCTGGTGCCCGAAGTGAACGCCCGCTTCGAGCAGCTCCTTCATGGTGATGGTAGCCAATCAACCTCCTTATTGGATTGCATCGTGGCGCGGGGCCACGATTACTCCCGTCCCGCCCCAGGTGACGGGCGGGAAATTTGAACAACAAAGTATCAGTTTCAGTTTCAGTTTCGAGTTTCAGCAAGAAACCAGCTCGAAAGTGAAACCTTGATCTTGAGCCACCGTGTTTCGAGCCGCCAGCGTATGCAAAAAACGACACTCGAAACCGAAACTTTCTTTAGCGCTTACTGAACTGAAATCTCTTGCGCGCTCCCTTTTGGCCGTACTTCTTGCGCTCCTTGCCGCGGGAATCGCGCGTGAGGAAGCCCTCGTTCTTGAGACGCGCGCGGAGCTCGGGATTGAACGCAAGTAAGGCGCGGGCGATGCCCATCTTAACCGCGCCGGCCTGGCCACTGACGCCGCCGCCTTGAACGGTGGCGAGGACATTGAAATTGCCGGCGGTCTCGGTAACGACCAGCGGCTGGCGCGCCAGGATGCGCTGTGTCTCGGTGACGAAGTAGCGGTCAAAGGGCAGGTCGTTCACACGGAACTCACCCGTGCCCGGGCGGAGAAAGACGCGGGCGATGCTGGACTTGCGCCGTCCCGTGCCGTAGTACTCAACTGTTTCAGCCATGTTAGCCCTTAGCTCTTAGCCATTAGCTCTTAGCTAATGACTTCCAGCGTTGAATTCCCTTTCAAAAATCGAGCGCGTGTTGCGCTCTGACGTTCACGCTTGCTTGGCGAGCGACAAACCTTCGGGCTTCTGCGCCTGATGAGGATGCTTATCGCCGCGATAAACCTTCAGCTTCTTCGCCATGGAGCGGCCCAACTTGGTCTTGGGCAGCATGCCCTCGATGGCTTCCTGAACGACCCTGTCGGGACGGCGGGCAAAGCGTTGGCGGTATCCCTCTTCCCGCAGCCCGCCGGGGAACCCGGTGTAGTGGCGGTAGACCTTGGATTCGCTCTTCATCCCGGTGAGGCGAACCTTTTCGGCGTTGATGACCACGACGTGATCGCCGGTGTCAATGAAGGGCGTGTAGCGCGGATTTTCCTTGCCCGCGAGGATGGAAGCAACGCGCGTTGCCAGGCGGCCAAGGGTCTGCCCCGCCGCGTCCACGACGTACCATTTGCGCGCAATTTCCCCCTCTTTGGGGAAATAGGTAGACATCAGAAATCTCCCAGAAATAAAAAACGCAAAGAAGACCGCAGGACCATCCCCTCAGAAAGGGATTCCCCAGGCGGGCAACTGCAGCTCTGCCAAAACATAGACTATAGCGGAACGATGGAGGAACGTCAACGAAAGTGGGCGAAAGAGAGTCGCGGGAGAGATTCCCCGCAGCGGCCAGCTCCGAACTGGAACAGGGGTGACGCAAGTAGGCGCTTGGGGCAGGGCGGAGATGATTGACATGCGCACGGATTAGCGTAGTCTGCAGCAGATAAGTTCGTGGGGCCGGAGCGCCGAAGCAGGCAAACCTGGTGCTTTGCCATGACCCCTTTCGGGGGAGTTCCGGCCCCCACGGAAACCCAGCGATTAGCCATCAGTCTGTTTCGTTCTCCCCTTGATTTGAACTTGCCGCTTTCGTATCCGCATTGTCGATCTGTTCCTCCAGGAACTACTCGTAGGCGAGGGCGTCGATGGGATCTTTCTGGGCGGCCTTGTACGCGGGATAGAGAGCGCCAAGAATGGCGCCCACGATGGCGATGATGATGGCGTAACCGATCCAGTTAGTCTGAATGACGACTGGGAGCGTGCGGAAACGGGTGACAATGGCGCGACTGGCGAGGAAGCTAATCATGATGCCGAGGATGGTGCCGAAAATGGCGAGCAGCACGGTTTCACGCAGCACGAGGTTGACGATGTAGAACTTGGAAGCGCCGAGCGACTTCAGAATCCCGATCTCACGGGTGCGTTCCATGACTGCGGCGTACATCGCTTGAAAAATGACAATGAAGCCGATGACCATGGAGACGCCAACCACCACGTCAATGAATTTATTCAGGCCGGGCAGGCTCTCCGGGGTCAGCATGGATAGGTATTCGCGCATGGACCGGACCGTGTACTGCTGCAGGCCGGGAACGGAGCGGATTTCCTGGGCGACGAAGTCGGCGTTGGAAGGATCGTCGGCCTTGACGTAAAAGATGGACGCCTTGTTCTGGGCGCCAAGGAGATCCTGCAGGGTTGAAATCGGGAAAAATTTTCGCGAGCCCTTGCCGTGCTCGACGATGCCGCAGACTTGGAACTCATGGTTGAGAGCGGTGATTGTGCTACCGACGTGCAAGTTCTGGGAAGAGGCAGCGAAGTCGTCCACGATTACGTCGTCGGGCTTGGTGAAAGGACCGCCGGCGATGTAGCGGAAGGGCGAGCCGAGCTGGTTGTAGGTGTCGAGATCGATGCCGGAGAGAACCTCGACGGTACCGGTGGTGCTGAGTTGCATGATGACGGGCGAAACAACCTGCACATGCGGCAGTTTGCGCAAAATGTCGGCCACCCTGATGGGAACGGGAGCGCTGCTGACGCCCATCAGGGCGGAAGCGCCGGGAGGCTGGACCATGACGTCGGCGCCAATGCCCGCCTGACGCTGCTTGGAGTCGTTCAACATTCCGAGGGAGAAACCGACAATAACAAGGATGAGCGTAACTTCGACAGCGATGGCGATGACGCTGATAAGAGAGCGGATCGGGCGGTGCACCAGATTGGCGAGGATCATTCGATTCATGGAGTCAGTCCCGGCTCATGGTACCCGATGCTGGCTCAGCGGGGCTGCGCGCCGCCGTTGTTCGAGGCTGCGGTGGGGGTGGCACGATCGAGTTGAACCAGTTGTGAGCCCGGCGGCTGGTTAAGGACGAATTGGTCATCGCTGAGCGGCTGGTTGGTGGTCAGCTTCTCAATGCTGATAGTCACTGAATATTCTTCCTGCGGACGCCAGATGCGGATCACCGAGGGGAACATCACTCCGCTGTAATCCTTGAAATCAAAGTAGGTAGCATCGGTGGCGAGGTAACCGTTGCGATCGTAGACGCGTTGCCGGACGGGCATCAGGTCGACGCGGCTGACGGTGATCTTGCGCGAAAGGTACCAACCCTGGTCCATGCGGGAGATGACATCAATATTGTAATCGGGTTCGAGCACCTGCTTTTTCGTTTTCGGGTCCTGAATGGTGCGGTTGCTCTGCTCGAGGACCGCGATGTCGTGCGAGGAATCGATGGAGTGGAGGAGCAGCGCGTCGTAGATGTGCTGCGGGCGCAGGTTTTCAAGCGCCTTTGAAGAGGGATGAACGATGTTGTTGCTGCCGACGACGAATTTGTTCTCGGGCGGGATCCAGAGCTTGAAGGTGTCGCCGTCGCTCACCATGTCGAAGGCGCGGTTGCGGACGATGGGCAGGAGGCCGATCATGCGCAGCATGCTGGGCTGGCGCACCAGGATGTAGCCCTTGATCTCCTTGTATTCGGTGATCTTGCCCTTCTTGGAGCCACCGCTGGAAGCGGCGAGGTCCACGGTGGCGTTGAGGGTGCGAATCTTGCCGGCTTGGTCGTCGATGGTGGCGACCAGTTGCTCCAGCGAGGCGGTCTTCAGTGGCTGATTGGAGAGCAGCACCTGGGCGCGATGGGAGCGGAAGAGGCAGCCGGTCAGCGGCAGCGCCAACAAGACTGCGATCAGCACGCGAAGCGGAAAGCGGAGGATCATGGGGACTTCCAGTCCTTCAGTGCTTAGATGAAGAAACCAGTATACGAGAAGCGGAGCGGCGGAAGCTGCGTCGCGCTCCTGGCGAGGAATTTCGTCGTAAGAAGTTAGCGCGATGCCGCTATTGATCGGCGATAGGCGGCGACGTTACGGCTGTGTTGGTCCAGCGTGCGGGCGAAGCGGTGATGCCCGTTACCGTCGCTGACAAAGTAAAGGAAATGGGTGTTGGCGGGGTGAAGGGCTGCCTGCAAGGATGCCCGTCCGGGATTGGCGATCGGACCCGGCGGCATTCCAGGATGGCGATAGGTATTGTAAGCAGAATCGAACTGAAGGTCCGATTGGCGGATTGCGCCGGTGTAACGCCCGGAGACGAGAGCGGCGTAAATCACCGTCGGGTCGGCGGCGAGCGCAATGCGGCTACGCAGGCGGTTGTAGTAGACGCTGGCGACCAAGGGACGCTCCTCGGGCACCGCAGTCTCCCTTTCGATGATGGACGCCATGGTGACGATGGCGTGGAGGTCGGGACATCTGGAGGCGGCGGTCGGTGGCGCTGGAGCATTGGCGTTGACGGCGCAGACCAGGCCAAGCTGCTCGGCTTCGCGGCGGAAACGGTGGACCATGACGCCGATGATGTCGTGCATCGTCTGGGTGCGGGTGAAACCGTAGGTGTCGGGGAATAAGTAGCCTTCCAGCGAGGTGGCGGCAGGATCGAGATCGCGGATGAAAACCACGTCTTCGGCGGCGGCCTTGAGGAAGTCCTGCGCGGACCCGAGTCCAGCGAGCTGCGTGACGGCGGCGATGTCGTAGAGGTTGTAGCCCTCGGGGATGGTGACGGTGTGGACGTAGATGTCGCCGCGGGCGAGACGGTCGTGCACCTGGCGGGCGGTGGCGGGCTGGTCGAATTTGTATTCACCGGCCTTGAGGCTGCGCGCCAGAACGTAGTGCAGCAGCAGAAACGCACGCGCGCTGGGGATGAGGCCGGCGGATTGCAGTGTGCCGGCAATGTGGCGGCTGGACCAGCCCGGGCGGAGAAGGACATACTGCGTGCCCTGGGGCTGGACGGGGAGACAGAGCGCCCATGCAAGCCAAATCGCTGTGCCGAACACGGCAATCAGGAAGATTGTGAACGAGGCGCGAAGCACGGATCTAGTTTAGATGATGCCGGAGCTGTGTTCAGCCGTCATGGTTCAGTCGTCGGGTGTGGGACTTTTGTCATCGGACGGCCTCCAGGGATAAGACTTCGGCGACCATGGCTCTGCCGCAGTGCGGATCCGGCATTAGCGATTGCCAACCAAGGCACTAGGTGCGGGTATGGGCGTCCAGATAGGATTGCAGGATGAGGACGGCGGCCATGCGGTCGACCGCGGCGGCGCGCTTGGCGATGCTGAGCTCGGCTTCGCGCAGGAGGCGGTTAGCCTGCACCGAGGTGAGGCGCTCGTCCCAGAGATGAATGGGAAGCTGAAAGCGCGCGCGAAGCTGATCGGCAAAGGCGCTGACTTTTTCCGCCTGACGGCCCTCCTGGCCGCTCATGCGCAGGGGGAAACCGACCACAATTTCGCGAACATCGTGCTCGCGAATGGCCCGCTGCAAGAGCTCGAAATCAGTGCGCTTGTTCTTGCGGCGGATGGTCTTCAGGCCCTGCGCGGTGATCCCAAGCGGGTCGGAAACAGCCATGCCAATGGTCTTGGAGCCCACATCCAAGGCCAGGATGCGTGCGCGGGGCAGGTGCGCAGGCTGATCCGCCGATGAAGAGGTGGGGTGCTGTTGACCCGACACGGCTATATTATAGGCTTCAGCATCCTAGCAACAGGACAGGGTATGGCAAGCAAGCGTTCGGAGGCGGATCCGGAAGCGCTGCACGACGCGGCGGAGCTGGAGCGGGTGCAGCACGTCACAGGACTTCCGCAACGGCAGGAAGAAGCGGACGAGGTGCACCGGCATATGCGCGCTGGGGCGTCAGCGACGATCCTGCTCGCTGTCCTGGCGATGTTGACGGTGTGTTACTTCGCCGAGCTGCCGATCATCGTCCTGCTGATCTCGATCTTGCTGGCATTCATTCTGGCGCCGTTGGCGGACCTATTGCAGCGCGTCAGGTTGCCCCGATCGCTGGCCGCGCTAATTGCCGTGCTGCTGTTCTTGGCGGTGCTATACGGGATAGGGCAGCTCTCGTATAACCGCGCGGTCGCGTTCAGCCGCGACCTGCCGAAATACTCGAGCAAGATTCGATCCGCAGTAGGCAGAGTGCGACAGCAGGCACAGCAGTTCCAGAAGACGACTTCCTCTGTCCTGCCGGAGCAGGAGGAGAACGGTCCCAGGGTCACAGTGCAGCAGTCGAAGCCCTGGACGGAATACCTGAGCGGCAGCCTGGGGCCAACCATCGAGATCGCGTTCGCCGCCTCGTTCATTCCATTCCTCACATATTTCATGCTGAGCTGGCAGGACCACGTGCGGTCAGCTACGGTGATGCTGTTCCGGATGAAGCACCGCAACACGGCGTACATGACGTTGGGACTGATTTCAGGAATGATCCGGAGCTTTATCGTCGGCAACGTGCTGGTCGGATTGTTTATCGGGGCGATGAGCACGGTGGTGTTTGGCATCATCCACCTGCCGTACTTCTACTTCATCGGTTTCATCAGCGGATTCCTGAGCCTGGTACCGTACTTGGGAGTGCTGCTCGCGGCGGTGCCGCCGCTGATCTCGGGAATTGGCCAGATCCACGGCGGAGGAGTGATCACGATCCTTGTGACCGTGCTCGGACTGCACCTGTTCGCGCTGAACGTCCTTTACCCGAAGTTTCTGGGCAGCCGGCTCCAGTTGAACCCGCTGGCGGTGACACTGTCACTGCTGTTCTGGGGATGGTTGTGGGGGGCGATGGGCTTGGTATTGGCGGTGCCGATCACTGCGGCCATCAAAATCGTGTTCGACCACATCGAGACAATGCGCGGGTATGGATCGTGGCTGGGAGAGTGAGACTTCCGGATCGGTTCCAAGGGAGGACTTAATCTAACCAACCGCCGCGGCCGCGTTCGAGCGCGTGCGGGGCTCGGGCGCACCGGCAAAATGAACCGCAGCAGGACGCGCGACGAGTTTCGGCGGAGTTGCCTGTGCGCAAAAGGAGCGGGACCAGCGGAAAACGTCGTGGCTGCGGATGATGTCGCGCATCGCGTGCATACGGGCGCGCTGCTCCCGGTCATCCATGCGCAACGCACAAAGCAGCGCCTCGGCAACACCGTCGGTGTCATAGGAGTTGACAATCAGGGCCCCACAATTAAGCTCTGCCGCAGCGCCCGCAAACTCGCTGAGGATCAACACTCCTGTTTCGTCCACTCGGCAGGCGCAGAATTCCTTAGCCACGAGGTTCATGCCGTCTTTCAGCGGGGTGACAAGGGCAATATCGGCTGCGCGGTAAAACGCGATCAGCTCCGAACGCGAGAGATGCCGGTACAAGTAGTGGACGGGCACCCATCCCGGAGTAGCGTACTTGCCATTAATCTGGCTGACCCGCCTTTCGATCGCAAGCCTCAGTTGCTGGTATTCGCCGATTTCCTCGCGGCTGGGAACCACGATCTGGATCATCGAGACTCCGCCTTGGCTGCCCGGATTCGTGGCGATGAGCGTCTCAAAAGACTTGAGGCGTTCGAGAATTCCCTTGGTGTAGTCCAGCCGGTCAATGCCGAGGATAATGCGGCTTCCGTTTAGATCACTGCGGATCTGGCCGGCGGCAGCTGCCGTGGCGGGGTCGGCCGAGGCGCCGGCGAATTCCTCGTAATCAATGCTGATGGGATAAGTGCCGACCATGGCGCACTGATTTTCCGAGCGAACCAAAAGTTTACCCGCGACAGCTCGGACGCGAACGTTGCAAAGAAACTGACGGACGCAAGCAACAAAGTTGCGCCGGTCGCGGACCGTTTGGAAACCGATAGTGTTGAACTGCAGCATGGAACGGAGCAGTTCGTTTCGCCAAGGAAGCTTTTCCAGAATGTCGGGGTGGGGGAATGGGATGTGATGAAAATAGCCCATGCGATAACGCGCGCCGCGCGCCCGCAGGCAGCCGGCAAGGATCATGAGGTGGTAATCATGAACCCAGACGAAATCGTCATTTCGCCAGGCGCGCTCGACGGCATCAGCGAATTTCTCATTTACCGTACAATACGAGCCCCAATACGCTGGATCGAAATCGCATCGCGACGGCAGGCCGTGAAATAGCGGCCAGATAATCTGGTTGCAACACCCTTGGTAAAAACAGGTCTTCTCGGCGGCGCTCAACGACAGCGGTTCAAACGAATAATTCGGCCCCGCACATTGCTTGAATGCCCCGGCGATACTCTCGTCCGATGCGGAGCCTGTCCACCCGATCCAACATCCACCGCTCTCGCGAAGGACCGGGAGCAGTGCGGTAACCAATCCTCCGCCGCTGGCGCGCAGCGCGATACCTCCATTCTCTTCCTCGACGCTGAACGGCAGGCGATTGGAAACCACGATCAAACGGCTGCTCCTCACAGCTCACCTCCACAAGCGCGGATCCATTCGGTCAAGAAATGAACCAGTTCTTCAGGCGGCCTGATCCATCTCTGCGCGGCCGAGAAGCGATACTTGGGCCGAACCAGCACGGTCAGGCCGCGGCCGTTCAAGGCACGGAATGCCTCTTCGTCGGTGGCGTCATCGCCCAGATATGCAACCGCCGCCTCAGGATCGTGCTCGGAAAGCAGCGCGAGCACCACGTCTGCCTTGCTGCGAGTGCGCGGGCGGAGTTCCAATCCGCCATCGAATTCCGACAGCAGCAGGTCGACGGATGCGAACGGCGACATGGCGCGGTATGCAGCCGCTTTGACTTCCTCGACTTGCGTTGGATTGAGACCTCTCCAATGGACCGCGATGGCTCCTGGTTTCAGCTCAATCAGCCGATCCAGACCTCCTTCCTCTTGCAGCCAAAGGTCCGCCTTCACGAGCGCGCGTTGCGCGTCGTCGCTCACGTGCCCCACGGAATACTGGCCGTCGGCACGCAGTCGCTCAATACCGTAGGTACCCCAGATTTCCGGGTGGGGATTGAGGCCGAGAAGCGGAGGGATTTCCCGGGCTGCACGACCGCTGATCAAGACCACGGAGGTTCGACACGTGCTCATAATGGAATCAATGAGTTCGGGCACAGTGGGATAGGGGAACGCTTGATGGCGGTTCACCGAGAATGGGGCTATGGTCCCGTCATAATCCAGAAGCAAGACTCGGCTCCTGGCCCCGCACAATTCATCGAAGAACAGATCAGAAGGCGTTCTCCGGAAAACGTCCGTTCGTGGAGCAGCAGCGGTGCTCATCGTTCCTCCTACTCTGCCAATCCGTACTGCGTGGGAGAGCGGTCGTGTTCCTGAACGCCGGGCCAGGGGAGAGCCACGAGCGGAGGTTAGCGCGCACACCAAACATCAGCTTCAGCTTCGGCGCCGGAACACGGCCGCGGGTCCAGTCTGCGGCAATGCCAGGTTCGACACTCGCTTTCGACACGAACAGTATGGGTTCGCCGGGCGGCCGGAGAAATACAGCCGGTAGGGTATTAGCCGCACAAAAGAGGGGTATTTGCCGCGAAGTTATTCAGGAGATTATCTTTTTTCGCACCGCATAGAGGACGATGTCGGCGGAACTGTGGAGATTGAGCTTCTGCATTATGTGGGTGCGGTGGGTCTCGACGGTGTACGTGCTGAGGTCAAGCGTGGTCGCGACCTCTTTGTTGGACTTGCCCTCGGCCAGTAGTTGCAGGATCTCCTTCTCCCGGTCGGTGAGCAGGTCATAGGAATCCTGCAGCCCGCGTTGCTGTAGCTGGCGCATGTAATCTTCCAGCAGCGTGTTGGCAATAGTCGGGCTGAAAAATACTTTACCCTGCGCCACAGCCTGGACCGCGCGATAGAGATCCAAGTCGGCAGTTTCCTTCAGCAAGTACCCTTTCACTCCAGCCGTCAGGGCGCGCGTCAGATAGCTTTCATCGGAGTGCATGCTGAGGATGATCACCCTGAGCTCGGGGCTCCGCTTAATCATTTGGGCCGCGGCATCGATGCCGTTGAGATTCGGCATGGCGATATCCATGATGACCACCGCCGGCCCAAGTTCTTCCGCCATGCGGACGGCTTCCCGTCCATCGCTGGCTTCGCCCACTACCTCGAATTCCTCCCGCTGCTCCAGTTGCAGCCGCAGGCCCTTCCTCACGATGCCGTGGTCGTCGGCAATCAGGATGCGGATTTTGCCCATGTCGCCTCTCCACGCTTGACGGGGATCTGAACGCGCAGGGTCGTCCCCTTGCCTAGCTGAGAAATGATCCCGAGTGTTCCCTCTAATTCTTGCACTCGCTCCTCGATGCCCAACAACCCCAATCCCCCGACTCGCGAAGCCGCATTAAATCCCACTCCGTCGTCCTGAATGAGGGCTTCGACCGACTTGTCGCGGCCATGCACCGAAACCAAAACATTCTTGGCTTTGGCGTGCTTGGCACAATTCGTCAGAGCTTCCTGGACCACCCGATAAATGCACGTACGGTGAGTTTCAGGCAGGTCGTCAACAGTCCCGTCCACGGTAACCACCGCCGGCACTCCTGTATGCCGGGAAAATTCGCGGCCTTGCCATTCCAGGGCGGGCGCCAGGCCGAGATCGTCAAGCATTGAGGGGCGGAGCCCCATCGCCAGGTCGCGGATGGCACGCATGGCGTCCGTGTTCAAGCGCTTGGCATCGTCAATGCGAGCGTGGAACGCGTCTTTGTCGGAACCCCTGACCGAGTTCAAGTTCGCCAATTCAATTCCTAGTGCGGTCAACATCTGCCCCACTTCATCGTGCAATTCACGCGAAAGCGATTTTCTCTCCACCTCCTGTGCTTGCACGAGACGGCGCGACAGACGACGCAAGTTGGTTTCGGCTTCTTCGATTCGCCGCGTCTGTTCATCGTGCCGTCGCTCGAGAATCGCCACGCGATACGTGGTTACCAGCGCGACCGCCGTGCCGAGACTCAGTGAAAATCCCATCATCTTGAGCAGGAACCGGTTCAGCACCTCCTGGCTCTGCCGGATTCGTTGACGTTCCCGGTCGAGGTTTTCCTTGTTTAGCTTCGCCACTTCGCGGGCCAAGTCCATGACGGCCTTTCGCCGTGGCAGCACTTTGTGCCGCAGAAATGACCAACTCAACGCGGCTTTGTCCTGCGGAGTCCATTCGAAAATTGGATCCAAAGAATCCCAATAGGCCTGCACTTCCGTTTGCAGTCGGGACAGTCCACGGCTGTCACTCTCGCCCATGCGCTGCGCCAGCAAGTCCAAGCGTTGTTGCAGCGAGTTACGAATCTCAAGCAGTTGCTGGCGGTGCTGCGGAGCGCTCTGCGGCGAAGGATCCAGAAGATAATCACGCACCAGGATGTCGGCAAGATACATGTCGGCGGAGATGTCGCGCCGGAACGCCTCCGCCTCAAGATAGGTCTGCTGCGTCGATTCCATCTCGTTGTAGATCGCGCGAGCGCGCCGGATCGCGCCAAAGCCAAGGACCGCGATGAGAATGATCAACGTGCCAAATCCTGCCGCGAGGATGTAGGACGAGCGTGACTTGATGTCGATTAGGAAGCGCATATAGACATTCTCCTCCTAAACCGCCGCCTCCCGTCTCTCAATGTCGCCCTGCGGCGGTCGTACGGTTGCGAACCGCAGCACGAGATATCCACCAAGTCCGGCAACCACTGAGGCGGCGAGAATTCCCACCTTCGCGCGTGCGACGATCGCTGCATCCGCGAAAGCGAGATCGCCGGTAAACAGCGACGCAGTAAAACCAAGCCCGCCCAGGATTCCGACGCCGACCAACTGCGACCAGCGCACGCCAGTCAACGGGCGCGCCAGCCCTAAACGTACGGCAAGAAAACCAAACAACACAATGCCGAGCGGTTTCCCCATCGTCAGTCCGACGAAGATACCCATGCTGGCGGCACTCGTCACCGTCTGCTGAATCGTTTGAATACTCAACCTGACGCCCGCATTGGCTAGCGCGAACGGCGGGAGAACGAAACGTTGCCCCGCCGCGGGTACCGCTTCATAGGAACGGTGGCCCAATCGGAGCCGGGAGCGTCGGCGCGGGGCGAAGCCCCGGTCCCGGAAACAGCGCAAGCAGTTTCTCCTCCGGCGCCAACGCCGGGCGTGCAGGACGCGCGCAAGCCTCCAGCATCGCTCAGCAGTACGCGCAGATGGGCGAGATCGAGAAAGCGTTTGACTGGCTCGATGCCGCGCGCACGAACAACGCTCACGGTCGCTCCTGTATCCGCAGACCGACCCGCAATTCGACTCGCTACGCTCCGACCCGCGCTATGCGGCGTTGTCGGGGAAGATCGGCTTGCCACCCTTGGCTCCCAGCTCGCACAACTGAGCACCAGGAACGATGCGACCGCAGGTAGTTCCGATCATGGCTGAGTCGCAACCCGGAAACAATTCACCGGGGCGAGAAAAGCCTGCTCACCAGATACGGCATACGCGGAGCGCCGGATGTTTAGATTGCCGCGCCGATCCGCGCGCCTCCGGGCTGTGAACTGCTAGAACTTTCTGCTGCTACAATGACGAACAGTCCATTGCGAGTGAAGAAATGATCCATTTTCCCGTCCCCGAGGCACTGACGTTTGACGACGTTTTGCTGGTGCCGGCGCGCAGCGATGTGATACCCGCGTCGGTAAACACGCAGACGCGCGTCACCCGCAACATCACGCTGAACATCCCGATCATCAGCGCCGCCATGGACACCGTGACCGAGGCGCAGATGGCGATTGCCATGGCGCAGCAGGGCGGCATGGGCATCGTCCACCGCAGCATGACCATCGAGCAGCAGGCCGGCGAAGTGGACAAGGCGAAGCGCTCGGAGAGCGGCATGATCGTGGACCCGATCACCATGTCGCCCGACGACAAGGTCAGCGACGCCCTCAAGGTGATGGAGCGTTACCGCATCTCGGGCGTGCCGATCACGAAGAACAAGAAGTTGGTCGGCATTCTCACCAACCGCGATCTGCGCTTCGAGACGCGCACCGACGTCCCCATCAGCAAAGTCATGACCAAGGAAAACCTGATCACCGTGCCGGTCGGGACCACGCTGGAGCAGGCGGAGCAGATCCTGCACAAGCACCGCGTCGAGAAGCTGCTGGTGGTGGACGACAAGTACACGCTCAAGGGACTGATCACGGTCAAGGACATCCAGAAGAAGCTGAAGTATCCCTACGCGGCGAAAGACCAGCAGGGACGGTTGCGGGTGGGCGCGGCCATCGGCGCCACCGGCGACTACCTGGAGCGGGCGCAGGAGTTGGCGCGGGCCAAGGTGGACGTGATCGCCATCGACAGCGCGCACGGCCACTCGACGCGCGTGCTGGAGGCGATCCGGACGGTGAAGGCGCGGCTACCCGAGGTGGAGCTGATCGCCGGCAATGTCGGAACGTTTGACGGGGCCTGCGAAGTGGCGCGCTCGGGAGCCGACGCGGTGAAGGTCGGCATCGGGCCGGGCTCGATCTGCACCACGCGCATCGTCACCGGCGCAGGCGTGCCGCAGATTACCGCCATCGCGGAGGCGTTCCGCGCGGTGCGCGACGCGCAGATACCGGTGATTGCCGATGGCGGCATCAAGTATTCCGGCGACGTGACCAAGGCCCTGGCGGCGGGCGCTAACGTGTGCATGATCGGGTCGCTGTTTGCCGGGACCGACGAAAGCCCGGGCGAAACCATTCTCTACCAGGGACGGACGTTCAAGGCGTATCGCGGCATGGGATCGCTGGCGGCGATGTCGGGCGGAAGCGGCGAGCGCTACTTCCAGGAGTCCAGCAACGGGGATTCGTCGGTGGGGGTTAGCCGCGACGACGGCGAGGGCAACCGTCTGGCGAAGCTGGTGCCGGAAGGCATCGAGGGACGGGTGCCGTTTCGCGGGCCGCTGTCCATGATCATTTTTCAACTGGTTGGCGGGCTGCGGTCGGGCATGGGCTACACCGGCTGCGGCTCCGTTCCCGAGTTGCAGCAGAAGGCGCGCTTCGTGCGCATCAGCGCGGCCGGCATGAGAGAGAGCCACGTGCACGACGTGACGATTACACGCGAGGCGCCGAATTATCGCGTGGAATAGCTACTAGCTTTTAGCAATTAGCAATTAGCTAATGCCCAGCACATCCGACGCTGTTCGCCGAGCCTGGGCGCCTGCCCTGCTGTGGCTGGCCGTGATCGCGTGGGAGTCCACGCCGTACGCCTCGTCGGACGATACTGGAGACGTTTTTTCTTCCATCATCGGTTTTTTCGATCTGCACATCGCACTTGCACAACTTCAACTCATCAATGAGGTGGCGCGGAAAGCAGGGCATTTCGCCGGTTATGCCATTCTCAGTCTGCTTATGCTGCGGGCGTGGTGGACAACCCTGATGCTGCCGCGCTGGGCAAAGCAGTTGCCGTCATGGAAGGCGATGCTGCGTTCCTGGAGCGCGCGCGCGGCGGCGATCGCGCTGGCGTCAACCGTTGTGGTGGCGGCGCTCGACGAATGGCACCAGACCATGCTTCCCGAGCGAACCGGAACCATGCGCGACGTCGCGTTGGACGCGATGGCGGCGGCGTGCGTGCAGTTGTTACTGATCGCGGTGAGCGATGCGCGAGGGAAGTTTTTAGCGATTAGGAATTAGCGATTAGCTGGTTCTCGGTTGCCGGTTATCGGTTTTCGGTAATCTCGATTGGCTAATTGCAGATTGCCAATTGCTGCTTTTCCGCAGCTTCGGCGCAGCCAGCACCCACACCGCAGAGATCGCAGAAATCACAGGCTACGACAAAGCGCGTTCGAGGGAGAACGCGGTTTGTCACCAGTCGAGATCCGATGCTAGTTAAAAGCCGCTGGGCGGCGCGGGCGGAGGGCCGTGCTTGCCGCCGCGGCCTCTCCACATCTCCTTGCGTTGCTGCTGCTGCTCGGGCGTGAGCACGGCATCAATCTGCGATTTCGTGCTCTGGCGGATGTCGCGCACCTTGGCCTGCTTCTGCTCCGGCGTCAGCGAGCTGTCCAGGCGCACTGCCTGGACCTGCTGGCGCTGAGACTGGAGGAGCGGCTCGATCTTGGACCTCTGGTCGGAGGTGAGGTTGAGGCGCGCGAACGGGCCCATACCACCGCCCATGCGTTCGTGATGTGCGCGCATCTGCTGCAGTTGCTGCTGCTGTTCGGCGGTCAGCACCGCCGTGACTTGCTGGTGGGTGGATTCGCGGAGCTGGCGGAACTTATCTTGCTTCTCCTGCGGCGTCAGCGAGCTGTCCTGCCGAATGGACAGGGCCTGCGTGCGCTGGGTCTGGAAGAGGCCCTGGATCTGGGCCTTCTGCTGGTCAGTGAGGTTGAGCTGCTGTGCCATGTGCTCGAAGCCGCGCTGGCTCATGGCACCCATGCGATGCGGACCAGGGGCGTTATCGGCTGGCGGCGTCGTGGTTTGTGCCGACAGAGCGGCGGCGAGAAGGGTGGTCAACAACAGGGCGATAGAAATTCGGGTAAATGCCCGCATAATTACGCTCTCCTTCGATTCAGGTGTTAGTCATAAAAACGGTTGCCGGCGAGGAAAGTTGCGAAGGGAGTTTGAGTTTCAGTTTCGGTTTCAGAATGGGAATGCAGTAGTTGGGGGCCGAAGGCTGGTAGCCGCGTTCGAGGGCGCCCGCGGCATCGAGAGTTTCGGCAAGGAAAGCCCGGCCCCGGCGAGGCGCCGGGGCCTACTAAACAACAAAAACTGGCACGGGAGTCGGATTAGAGGATTGGTTCCTCTACTCTTTTTCGCCCTTGGTTTCGGGTTTGGGTTCGGGTTCGGCCGAGGCTTCCGGGGCGGCCTGGGCTTCGGCTTCTTCCATCGCCTTCTTGGCTTCCTCGCGGCGCTTGGCACGGGCTTCGGCGCGCTTGTGCTGCTTCTCGGCAATGGCTTTCTCGCTGCCGAGCAGCTCGACAAAGGCCTTTTCGGCGCCGTCGCCCTTCTGCCAACCGGTGCGGATGATGCGCAGATAGCCCCCGTTGCGGTCGCCCATGCGGGGCGCGACGGTGTCGAAGAGCTTGTCGACGGCGGCGCGCGTCATCAGGTAGGAGGCGGCGAGGCGGCGGGCGGCGACGTCGCCACGCTTGCCGAGGGTGATCATCTTCTCGACGTGCGGGCGCATGGCCTTGGCCTTGGGTTCGGTGGTTTGGATACGCTCTTCGAGAATGAGCGAAGTGACCAGGTTGCGCAGCAGGGCGCGACGGTGGCTGGTGTTACGGCCGAGTTTCTTGCCAGCTTTTAAGTGACGCATGGTTTCAATCCTTATTCATGGCCCCGTGCCAATCCGGTGATCTGGCCATCGGGTGATCGGGTGATCGAATTCCGGTGTTCAAATCACCAGATCATCCGATCACCCGATAAAAGTTACTGCTGTGGCTCGAAGGAACTCACGGCGGACGGCTGCTGAGTGGGAGCGACAGCGTTGCCGTGCTCGTCGATCCTCATGCCGAGGCCAAGTCCCATGGAGGCCAGGATTTCCTTGATCTCGTTGAGCGACTTGCGGCCGAAGTTCTTGGTCTTGAGCATTTCGGATTCAGTCTTCTGCACCAGCTCGCCGATAGACTGGATATTGGCGTTCTTGAGGCAGTTGTAGCTGCGAACGCTGAGCTCCAGTTCCTCGACGGAGCGGTTGAGGTTCTCGTTGCGAATTTCCGGCTTGCGCTCTTCGGCGGCGGCCGCGGTCTCCATCTCCTCCTCGAAGTTGATGAAGATGTTCATGTGGTCCTTGAGCAGCTTGGCGGCGAGGCCGATGGAATCAGCGGGGGCGACGGAGCCATTGGTCCAGACTTCGAGGGTGAGCTTGTCGTAGTCGGTGATCTGGCCGAGACGGGCGGCTTCCACGGTGTAGTTGCACTTGCGCACGGGCGAGTGCACGGAGTCAATGGGGATGAAGCCGATGCCGAGGTCCTCCTCGAAGTTCTTGTCGGCGGAGATGTAGCCGCGACCGCGCTTGAGGCGCATTTCCATGTCGAGTTTGCCACCCTCGCTAACGGTAGCGATGTAGGCGTCCTTGTCGAGGACTTCGACGTCGGCGTCGGCCTCGATCATGCCGGAGGTGACCACGCCGGGCTGGTCGGCGCGCAGGTAGATGGCCTTGGGGCCTTCGCCGTTGAGCTTGAAGGGCACCTGCTTGAGGTTGAGGATGATGTCGGTGGCGTCCTCAACCACGCCGGGAATGGACTGGAACTCGTGGAGCACGCCCTCGATCTTAACGGCGGTGACGGCCGCACCCTCGATGGAGCTGAGGAGGACGCGGCGCAGGGCGTTGCCGATGGTGGTGCCGAAACCGCGCTCAAAGGGCTGGGCCCAGAAGCGACCGTACTTGTCGGTAAGGGTTTCGGTGTCGGCGGCCAGGCGCTTGGGTTTCTGGAAGCCTTTCCAAAGCAATTGCATAGTTCTCCTTCGGCCATGCGGGTCGAGGCGACATCCTCAGGCGGCCCAGGCCTGAAGTGGATCGTCGCACGGGCCTGATCTGGCACGAATGGGGCCGGGTTCATTGCGGAATCGTCGAATCGGGTAATCGGGTAATTGATTTCAATTGCCCGATTCCGCAGTTACCCGATTATGCAATCGGCAAAAAGAGCCGATTACTTGCTGTACAGTTCGACGATGAGCTGCTCGTTGACGGGCAGATTCACGTCTTCGCGTTTCGGGACCGCAATGACGCGGCCCTTGAGATTCTCGCGGTCGATCTCGAGCCAGTTGGGCGTCGGTTGATGGCTGCTGTACTCGACGGCGGCGAGGATGACCGGCACTTTCCGGCTAGTCTCACGCACCGCGATCTCGTCGCCGGGCTTCACCTGGTACGAGGGAATGTCCACCTTGCGGCCGTTGACCTGGATGTGGCCGTGGCGCACCACTTGGCGCGACTGGCGGCGCGAGGCCGCAAAGCCGAGACGGTAAACGACGTTGTCGAGACGGCGCTCCAGTTGCTGCAGGAGCACTTCGCCGGTGACGCCCTTGGCGCGCGCCGCCTTTTCGTAATAGTTGCGGAACTGGCCTTCGTTGGTGAAGTAGATGCGCTTGGCTTTCTGCTTCTCGCGCAACTGCAGGCCGTAGCCGACGATCTTTGCCTTGCGGTCCTTGCCGTGCTGACCGGGAGCAAAGTTGCGGTTTTCGATGGGGCATTTATCGCTGAAGCACTTCGCCCCTTTAAGGAAGAGCTTCATGCCTTCGCGGCGGCAAAGGCGGCAGACTGCACCTGTGTATCGAGCCAATGTTCTTCTCCTTCATGAATCGGTTTACAGGATTGGCCATCCCTTCGTCCCGATTGCTTCAGTTAGTGATTTAGTGATTCGTGATTGAGCGATTGGAAAACGCCACAACGGGTCAATCACTGAATCCCTCAATCGCTAAATCGCAAATTCACACTCTGCGCCGTTTCGGCGGACGGCAGCCGTTGTGCGGCATGGGGGTGACGTCCTTGATCTGACGCACCTCGATGCCAGCGGCGGCCAGCGCCCGGATGGCCGACTCGCGGCCCGAACCGGGTCCGCTGACACGGACTTCCACCGCGCGGAGGCCGTGCTCGCGCGCCATGTTGGCGGCGTTCATGGCGGCCTGCTGCGCGGCAAAGGGCGTACCCTTGCGCGATCCGCGGAAGCCCAGCGATCCCGAACTCTTCCAGGAGAGCACGTTGCCCTGATGGTCGGAGATGGTCACGATGGTGTTGTTGAACGACGCCTGAATGTGAGCGACGCCAAAGGGGACATTCTTGCGCTCACGCTTCTTGAACTTCTTGGTCTTGCCTTTTTTCGCCGGTGCTCCGGCAACGGTCGCTTCTGCTGGTTTCGCCATTCTGGTTCTCGGTGTTCGGTTGTCGGGTATCGGTCATCGGCTTCTCGGCATCGGCCTTCAAGCCAAAAACCGAGAACCGAAAACCGATCACCGATTAGGTTTTCGTGGCGGTCTTCTTCTTGGCGGCCACGGTGCCTTTACGCGGGCCCTTGCGAGTGCGCGCGTTGGTATGGGTGCGCTGGCCGCGAACCGGCAAGTTGCGGCGGTGACGGAAGCCGCGATACGAGCCGATCTCGATCAGGCGCTTGATGTGCATCGAGACGTCCTTACGCAGGTCGCCCTCAACGTTGCCTTCGCCCTCAATGACCTGGCGGATACGGTTGACCTCTTCTTCGTTGAGGTCCTGCACCTTCTTGGCGCCATCCACGTTGGCGGCCGCCAGGATGCGGGCGGAGCGCGGGTGTCCGATGCCGTAGATGTAAGTCAGCGCGATGCGAGTGTGCTTGTTGCGCGGAAGGTCCACGCCGGCAATTCTGGCCATAAAACCTCGTTGTCGGTTATCGGCTCTCGGTTATCGGTGATGGGCCGATGACGCGAACCGTTATCCCTGGCGTTGTTTATGTTTCGTGTTTTCGCAAATCACCCGCACCACGCCCTTGCGGCGGATGACTTTGCACTTGTCGCAAATCTTTTTAACTGAAGCCCGAACTTTCATTGTAGTTTCCAGTTTCTAATTTCCAGAGCCAGTGGCCAGTAGCCAGTGGCCACATGAAAACGCAAACCTATTTGTAGCGATACACAATGCGCCCGCGGGTGAGGTCGTAGGGAGAAAGCTCCACCGCGACCCGATCGCCGGGCAAAATACGAATGAAGTTCTTGCGCATCTTTCCGGAAACGTGCGCCAGTACCTGGTGCTTGTTTTCCAGTTCGACCTTGAACATTGCGTTGGGCAGCGGCTCGATGACCACCGCCATGACTTCAATCGCGTCTTCTTTACTCATTCAACTCCAAAACAGCTTTTAGCTTTTAGCTCTCAGCCTTCAGGTAGCGTTTTCAAAAACTGGCCACTGACCACTACTGGGTCAGAATCAGGGGGCCGTCGGTGGTAACGGCGACGCAGTGCTCGAAGTGGGCGCTAAAGCTGCCGTCTTCGGTCACTGCGGTCCACTTGTCGTCGAGCACGCGGGCGCCGGGAGTGCCGGCATTAACCATGGGCTCGATGGCGATCACCATGCCTTCGCGCAGCCGAGCGCCGTGTCCGCGGGTACCGTAATTGGGGACCTGCGGATCTTCGTGCAAGCGCGTCCCGATGCCATGGCCGACAAATTCTCTCACCACGCTGAAGCCGTTGGCCTCGACCAATTCCTGCACGGCGGCGCCGACGTCGCCCACGGTATTGCCAATGCGGGCGGCGGCGATGCCGCGGTAAAGCGAGGCTTCCGTGACTTCCAGAAGCTTCTGCACGTCGGGGGCGAGCTTGTCGCCCACCGGCACGGTAATGGCCGCGTCACCATAATAGCCGTCGAGCACGACGCCGCAGTCAATGGAGACTATATCGCCGTCCTTGAGCATCCGTTTCGGCGACGGAATGCCGTGGACGATCTCCTGATTAACCGAGGTACACAGCACGCAAGGGTAGTCGTAATAACCCTTGAAGGCCGGCTTGGCGCCGAGTTCCTTGATCTTCTTCTCCGCCGCCCGCTCCAGGTCCATGGTGGTGACCCCGGGCTCGACCATGGCGCGGACCGTGTCCAGCACCTGACGCACGATGCGGCCCGAAGCGCGCATCTTGTCCAGCTCGGACGGCGATTTACAAACGATGGCCATCAATCACTTTCAGCACGTCTCGACTGACGGCGCTGGCGTCCTGGTCCCCGTTGACCTCGACCAACTGTCCCTTGGCGCGGTAAAAACCAGCCAGAGGCAGGGTCTGCCGCTGGTAAGCCCTGAGACGTTCGGAGATCACTTCCTCGCAATCGTCACGGCGTGTAACAAGCTTCGCGCCATCAACGTCGCAGAGATCAGCAACGCGGGGAGGCTGGAAGTACACGTTGTAAATACGCCCGCAGGTGGGACAAGAGCGCCGACCGGTGAGCCGACGTAGTAGTTGATTATATCCCAGCGCGATGTCGATCACAACCGGGGGAAGCTTGTAATCTCCCTGATTTTCAAAGACCTTGCCGGGCAAGTACATGTCCAGCCACTGGGCCTGAGCCACGGTGCGCGGATAACCGTCCAGTATAAACCCACGTGCCGTATCGGGGCGGGAGAGGCGCTCGGCGACCATATTGTTGACCAGGTCGTCGGGAACCAGCTCGCCGCGGTCCATGATGGCCTTGGCCTGCTTGCCGAGCTCGGTGGCGCGCGAGACATGGTCGCGCAGCAGATCTCCAGTGGAGATCTGGGGCACGCCGTAACGCTCGACAATGAGCTTCGCTTGTGTTCCCTTGCCGGCGCCGGGTGCCCCCAACAGGATGATAGGGCCAATCGTTTTGTTTAACATGAAAGCGGTTTCAGCTTCGAGTTTCAGTTTCAGCAAAAGCATTTCCCGGCACTGAAGTGCCGGGCTATTTTCAGTTGCCGCTACGCGGCCACACGCGCGAGGGCGCGTGTGCCACGCAATTTCTCAGAACAGAGCGTGTTTCAACAATCGTTCTCTACCTTCCGGCGATCTCAGCAAGTGCCTTGGAATCAGGCCTCCAAGGTGCCCCGGAATCAAAGTCGTTACTATTCGAAACACGCTCCACATACTTCCTAAGATGTGGCCAGGGCTAAAGTCCTGGGATTCTTCCGGACGATGCTCGCCGGGCTAAAGCCCGGCGCTTCCATCGTCTTACTTCTTGATTCTTACTTCTTACTTCTTAGATTCTGACTGCTGACTTCTGCTACGCCCAAGTGCGGCGGCCGCGGATGCGTCCGCTGCGCGGGGTAAAGCCCTCGTAATGGCGCATGATCAATTGCGCCTCCACCTGCTGCACCGTATCCATGGCGACGCCGACAACGATCAGCAGCGAGGTGCCGCCGAAATAGAAGGTGACGCCGAGGCCATTGGTCATCCAGGTCGGGAGATTCTCGAACAGCCGGCCGAGCGCGCCGGGCAAATGGTTGAGGTGAATGCCGGCGATCATCCATTCCGGAATGAAGGAGATGATGATCAGGTAGAACGCGCCGACCAGAGTGATGCGGGTCAGGATTTCGTTGATCGTGTCGGCGGTGCGCTTGCCGGGCCGGATGCCGGGAATGAAGCCGCCGTACTTGCGCATGTTGTCGGCAACCTCGTTGGGGTTGAAGACAATCGAGACGTAGAAGTAGGCAAAGAAAATGATGCCGACGGCGTAGAGCAGGGTGTAGAGCGGCTCGCCCCAGGAAAGCGCGCGCAGCAGCGGCCCGAAATAACGGTTGTCACGCAGGAAAAAGCCGGCGGTCTGCGGCAAGGTGAGCAACGAGGAGGCGAAAATCACCGGCATCACGCCGCCGGAATTGACGCGCAAGGGCAGGTGAGTGGAACCGCCGCCCATGACCTTGCGTCCGACGACCCGCTTGGCATACTGCACCGGGATGCGGCGCTCGCTGCGCTCCGTAAAGACGATGAAAGCGACGACGGCGACCATGAGCACGATGAGTAGGACCATGGCGGGCACAGTGAAGGCGCCCCAGGCAGCGTTCTTGGCCTTGTCCACCAGGTCGACGACGCCGCGCGGGAGACCGACGACGATGCCAGCAAAAATCAGCAACGACATGCCGTTGCCGATGCCGCGTTCTGTGATCTGCTCGCCCAGCCACATGATGAAGACCGAGCCGGTGGTGAGGGTGAGCACGGTCATCACAACGAATCCCCAACCCGGGTTGGTGACGAAGGGCACGCCGCCGGACATGGTCTGGCGCTCCAGCGTGATGGCGATGCCGAACGACTGCATGGCGCTGAGAATGAGCGTCAGGTAACGCGTCCACTCGGTGATCTTCTTGCGCCCCAGCTCGCCTTCCTTCTGCAATTTGGCCAGCGGCTCGTACACCACGGTCAGCAATTGCAGAATGATGGAGGCGGTGATGTAAGGCATGATGCCGAGTGCGAAGATGGTCAGTCGGCGAAGCTGACCGCCGCTGAACAGATCGACGAAGCCGAGAAAGGTACCGCGGTTCTGCTCAAAGAACTGCTGCAGCAGGTCGGCGTTGATGCCCGGCGTCGGGATGTGTCCGCCGAGACGGTACACGGCCAGCAATCCCAGTGTGAACAGAATGCGTTTGCGAAGGTCGGGAACGCGAAATACGTTAGCTAGCTTTTCCAGCATGCGAAAACCTTGGTCGACGGTCGATGGTCGACGGTGAAAAACAAGAACGTCGTTGGTCGATGGTCGTTGGTCGATGGCCAAGAACCACCGGGGGCTAAAGCCTGTTCTTACTACCGCCTTTGCCGCCGGGCTAAAGCCCGGCGCTTCCACCTACAGCGTTGGTCGATGGCGACGCGCTCGAGGGCGAGCGCGCTCCATCAAGTCTAGGCCTGCTTCTTCTGCTTGCCGGCGCGTTTTTCGGCGCGGGCAGCCTTGAACTTATTCTTCACCGGGGCCGCCGCCTTAATTTCGATGATGGTAGCGGCGCCGCCGGCATTCTTAATCTTTTCTTCCGCCGACTTGGAGAACTTGTGCGCCTGCACGGTAAGGGCGGTTTGGAGCTCGCCGTCGCCGAGGATTTTGACGCGCTTGTCCTTGCCGTTCACCAGCCCGCGGGCGCGCAGGAAGTCGGGCGTGATGTTGGTCTCGCCGAGCGAGGCCAGGTCGGACAGGTTCACGACCGCGTACTCCTCGCGGAAGATGTTGACGAAGCCGCGCTTGGGGAGGCGGCGGTGCAGCGGCATCTGGCCGCCTTCAAAGCCGCGCATGATGCGCGAACCGCTGCGCGAACCCTGGCCCTTGTGTCCACGAGTGGAGGTCTTGCCCATGCCCGAACCCATGCCGCGGCCGACGCGCTTGCGGTTTTCGGAGGAGCGTTTCGGTGCTCGTAATGTCGATAGATTCATAGCTCTTAGCTCTCAGCTCTTAGCTCTTAGCCGCCGGCGATTCGCCATTGGCAAAAGCAAGAGAACTATTCGTTGACCACCTTCACCAGGTGCGGCACTTTGGCGACCATGCCGCGGATCGAGGGCGAGTCTTCGCGCTCGATGACCTGGTTCAAGCGGGTGAATCCGAGGCCACGCACAACCCGCTTGTGCTTTTCCGGCGCAGCGATGGCGGAGCGCACCCACTTGAGGTGGATGGTGCCTGGGTTGCCATTGTGTTTTGTATTCGTCATTACAGTTCCTCCGCCGACTTGCCGCGCAAGACAGCGACTTCGCGGCGATCGCGCAATTTCCTGAGCGCGTCGAAGGTCGCCTTGACGACGTTGTGCGGGTTGGTGGTGCCGATGGACTTGGTCAGCACGTTCTGGATTCCGACCGAAGTCATAACGGCACGCACCGCGCCGCCGGCAATGACGCCGGTGCCTTCCGGAGCGGGCTTCAACAGCACCATGCCGGAGCCGAATCGTCCCAGAACGGCGTGCGGGATGGAGGTCTGGTTGATGTTGACCCGGACCAAGTTTTTCTTGGCGGCCTCGATGCCCTTGCGGATCGCCTGCGGCACTTCCTTGGCTTTGCCGGAACCGTAGCCGACCACGGCGGCGGAGGGATCGCCGACCACGACCAGCGCGGCGAAGGAAAGGTTCTTGCCGCCTTTCACCACCTTGGTGACGCGATTGATGGCGACCACCTGGTCCTTAAGCTGGTAGCTGGCGGCATCGAGTTTTCTTTTCACAGTTGCAGTTGCCATTAGTTTCTCGATTCGTTCAAAACGTCGTTAGTCGTTGGTCGTTAGCGGTTCGTCGTGGCGCAAGTCTTGGCTAACGACTACCAACTAACGACTCCTAAAATTGCAACCCAGCGGCGCGGGCGGCGTCGGCCAGGGCGCGGATGCGTCCGTGGTAGAGGTAGCCGCCGCGGTCGAATACCACCTTGGCGATTCCCTTTTCCTTGGCGCGCTCGGCGACGCGCTTGCCGACTTCCTTGGCCGAGGCGACGTTGCCACCGGTGCGCTTGCTGGCCTTGGCGCCTTCCACGGTGCTTGCGCACACGATAGTCTTGCCGTGCAGGTCGTCAATGACCTGGGCGTAAATGTGGTTCAGCGAGCGATACACGTTGAGGCGCGGACGCTCCGGGGTACCGAGGATGCGCTTGCGAATGCGGTCGTGGACCTTGGAGCGCGTCTGATTTTTCGAAGTCTTCGTTAACATTGTCCCTGTCCTCTGTCCCCGGGGTTCTGTGCCGGGGGTCGTTGGTCGATGGTCGATGGCCAGGATCCGCTATCGATTCCGAGCAGCGCCGACCAACTATTTCGCACCAGTCTTGCCAACCTTCTTCTTCAAGCGCTCACCGTAATAGCGCACGCCCTTGTTCTTGTACGGGTCGGGCGGACGCAGGGCGCGCATTTCGGCGGCCACCTGACCCACCTTCTGGCGGTCAATGCCGCTGATGGTGAGGCGGGTCAGCTTGGGGTCCACGGCGACGGCGATACCGTCGGGCAGCGGGTACTCGATGGGGTGGGAGAAGCCGAGGCTGAAAACGACGATGCCCTTGCTCTTGAGCTCGGCGCGGTAGCCGATGCCGACGATTTCCATTTCGCGACTCCAGCCCTTGGTGACACCCTCGACGGCGTTGTTGATGAGGGCGCGAGTCAGGCCATGCAGAGCGGCCTGCTGGTCGTTTTCGCGGGTGGCGACCAGGTTTCCGTCCTGCTGCGCGACCTTGATGCCCTTGGGGACGCGGGTTTCCAGGGCACCCTTGGGTCCCTGCACCTTCACCAGGTTGTCGTCGATGGAAATTTTCACTCCCTGGGGAATGGCGATCGGCTTTTTTCCAATTCGTGACATATCAGTTCTCAGCTCTCCGCTGTCGGCTCTCGGCTGGTTGGGCCGGCTTCCAGCGTTATTTTCTTTCAGTCTTTCGGTCAGTCGGTTCCCAAGCGACTGATCGACTGCGAGACCGAGAAACGGGTTTTCACCAGATCTCGCAGAGAATTTCGCCGCCGACGCCCTGCTTGCGGGCCTCGCGGCCGGTCATGACCCCGCGCGGGGTGGTCAGGATATTGATGCCCATGCCGCCCAGCACGCGGGGAATCTCGTTGCGCCCGACGTAGACGCGGCAGCCGGGGCTGGAAACGCGCTGCAGGCGCGAGATGGCAGCCTCGTTGTTAGCGCCGTACTTGAGATAGACACGCAAGACCTTGCGGCCTTCCTCCTCCGTGGCTTTGAAGTTGGAGATAAAGCCCTCTTCCTTGAGGATGCGGGCCATCTCCAGTTTGAGCTTGGAGGCGGGGACGTCCACCTTCTGCTGGCGGGCGCGAATGCCGTTGCGGATGCGCGCCAGGAAATCTGCGACCGGATCGGTCAAGCTCATTGCTTAGCTTCTCCTCTGCCCGTTCGCTCTCGACGATCGAGAGAACCAGCGGCAACTCGTGACTGTCGATGGTCGATGGCCGAAGGTCGATGGCGACCAGGGCCGAGACCGTGTACCTACCAGGACGACTTGGAAACGCCGGGAATCTCGCCGCGCAGCGCCAGGCCGCGGAAACACAAGCGGCAAATGCCGAACTTGCGCAGGTATCCGCGGGGACGCCCGCAAATCTTGCAGCGGTTGTGCTGGCGGCTGGAAAAAGTGCTGCCAGTCCCTTTGCAGATGAGACAAGCCTTCCCATCAAGTTCGCGTTTCCCGCTGCAAGCAGGACATGTCTTGCCCGGCTTCCTGGCGTCCTTCACTCGTTTTGCGGTTGTAGCCATGTATCTCCAATTCGCTATCGGTTTTCGGTTATCGGTTGTCGGTGCCCGATGCGCCGAGAACCGAAAATCAGGAGCCTTGTTTACGCGCGGAAGGGCATGCCGAGGCCCTTCAGCAGGGCGCGCGCCTGGTCATCGGTGCGCGCGGTGGTCACAATGGTGACGTTCATGCCCTTCAGCTTGTCCACCTTGGCGTAATCAATCTCCGGAAAGATGAGCTGGTCACGCAGGCCGAGCGTGTAGTTGCCGCGGCCGTCAAACGACTTGGTGGAAACGCCACGAAAGTCGCGCACGCGGGGCAGGGCGATATTGATCAGCCGGTCGAGGAACTCGTACATGCGATCGCCGCGCAGGGTGGCCATGGCGCCGATGGGCATGCCCTCGCGCACCTTGAAGGCAGCAATAGATTTCTTGGCCCGGGTGATAACCGGCTTCTGCCCCACGATCTGCTGCAACTCGGCGGCAGCCGGGTCGAGCACCTTGGCGTTCTGCGTGGCCTCGCCGACCCCCATGTTGACCACGACCTTCTCGAGGCGCGGCACGGCCATGGGGTTCTTGAGTTCGAATTCCTTCATCAGCGCGGGCCTGATTTCCTTCTCGAAGCGCTCGCGCAGGCGCGCGGTGGAGCGGCTGCTCGCTTTGGGGCGCGCCAGCTTGCCATCGCCTTTGGCTTGGACGGCGGCCTCGGCGGGTTTGCCCTTGGCCTTGGCCTCGCCCTTCTTGCCCGGCTGCTGCGGCGGTTTCGGCGGTTTCTTCGGTTTCTCGTCTGCCATGGCTCTCGACTTCTTCCTCTCACGGTTTCGGAGTGGGTACCGGTTCGTGAGGTGTTCAATTTGTCGTTGGTCGTTAATCGTTGGCCGGGTTGCTAACGACCAACGACAAGCGACTAACGACTATTTCTCCAGCGTCGTGCCGCACTTGGCGCAGACGCGCACCTTGCGGTCGCCGCGCGCCTCGTGGCGGATACGCACCGGGCCGCAGGCGCCGCACAGCAGCATCACGTTGGAGATCGAAATCCGGCTCTCCTGCTCGGCGATGCCGCCCTTGACGTTGCGCTGCGGATTGGGCCGCACATGTTTCTTGGCCACCATGACATGCTCGACCAGCAGCTTGCCCTCTTCGGGGAAGACGCGGAGCACGCGGCCTTGCTTGCCCTGGTCGCGGCCGGTGATTACCTTCACGGTGTCGTTGCGGCGAATATCCCTGTGTACTCGTTGCATAATCGTTTTCCTGTGCCGTCCCTGCGGCACTCGGGTCCTCGATGAGATCCCTCTTCCCCGGCACTCACGTGCCGGGCTATCAACTGTCGCCCCTGCGGGGCTCTCTCTGCCTCAGCCGGCCCCACGGGACTGGCTGTTTAATCCGTTCTCATCCCGGCATTAAAGTGCCGGGCTACTTTCAACCGCCGCTCCGCGGCTAGAGTACTTCCGGTGCGAGCGAGACGATCTTCAGGAACTTCTTCTCGCGCAACTCGCGGGCGACAGGGCCGAAGACGCGGGTACCGATGGGCTCGTGCGCGTCGTTGATCAGCACCGCCGCGTTCTGATCGAAGCGGATGTAGGTGCCGTCGCGGCGGCGGTGTTCCTTGCGCGTGCGCACCACCACCGCCTTGACCACCGTCCCCTTTTTCGCCGTGCCGTCGGGCGAAGCTTCCTTGACGCTGGCGGTGATCACGTCACCGAGGCCGGCGCTGAGCCCGGTGGAGCCGCCGAGGGGCAAGATCATCTGGAGCTTGCGCGCGCCGGAGTTGTCGGCGACGTCGAGCATGGTTCGCATCATGACTGCCATCTTCAATCTCCCTAACTCAGATCGGGCCGTCCCTACGGGACTCAGCAATCTGCTCCGACCTATTCCCAGGGCTGCCGCCCTGGGCTACCAGCGTTCGGTCATGACTGAAGTCATGACCTACCTGGTCGGCGCTTCGCGCCTCGGTCATGACTGAAGTCATGACCTACAACCGACTACTGCGAGGCGCCGGGCTGCTCAACCGCGCCGGGCGTGACCGCCTCGGGGCCGACCAGCTTGGCGCGGCGAATAACATCCTTCAGCCGCCAGCGCTTCAGCTTGGAGAGCGGGCGGGTTTCTTCCAGGCGGACGACATCGCCGACGTTGGCGGTGTTGTTCTCGTCGTGCGCGTAGAAACGGCGCGAGCGCGCGATCACGCGGCCGTAGAGGTGGTGCGACTTCTTACGCGTGACTTCGACAACGATGGTCTTCCGCATCTTGGTCGAAACCACGTCGCCGACCAGCGTCTTGCGGGCCGAAGTTTTTTCCGTCGTAGTGGGTTCCGGCATTATGACTTCTCCGTGGCGGCCATCTGGCGCTGGCGCGCGATGGTCTTGACGCGCGCGATGTCCCTGCGCAGGCCGCGGATCTTCTTCAGGCTCTCGGTCTGGCCCATGTTGAGCTGGAACTTGAGGCGGAAGAGCTGATCGTTGAGTTCGCGCTCCTGCTGCTTGAGTTCGACGTCGGTCAAATTGCGAATTTTCTCGGCATCCATATCAATTCTCGTTGTCGGTTATCGGTTGTCGGTTATCAAGTAAGCTTTCAGCTCGGAGTGCCGTGAACCGAAAACCGAGAACCGACGACCATCAATGCGCTCCGGCGCCGTGGCGCTCGACGAAACGCGTCCGCAGCGGCAGCTTGTGCGAGGCCAGGCGCATGGCTTCGCGGGCATCGGTGGGGGTGACGCCTTCCATCTCGAACAGAATTTTGCCCGGACGGACGACGGCAACCCAGTGGTCGGGCGCGCCCTTGCCCTTTCCCATGCGGGTTTCAGCCGGCTTCTTGGTGACCGGCTTGTCGGGAAACAGGCGCAACCAGATTTTTCCGCCGCGCTTGACGAAGCGGGTCATGGCAATACGGCTGGCTTCGATCTGGCGGTCGGTGATGTGGCCGCACTCCATGACCTTGAGACCGTAATCGCCGAAGGCCAGCTCGCTGCCGCGCCAGGCCTTGCCGGCCATGCGTCCGCGCTGCTGCTTGCGGTACTTCACTTTCTTTGGCATCAACATAAATAAGCTCTCAGCTATCAGCTCTCAGCTTGCAGCCTGTTCGTCGTACTCTCAGGTGTGCGCTGCTCCAAAATTCTGTGCGCCACACCCGAAACCTAATCTGTCAACCTTCATGCCAGTCAGTCTGACCGCTGATGGCTGAGAGCTGACAGCTTCCCTAAAACGCGCTCGCCGCCGGCGCGTCGCGTTTCTTGGAGGGCAGGATTTCGCCCTTGTAAACCCAGCACTTCACGCCGATGACGCCATAAGTGGTGCGCGCTTCGGCGAAGCCATAATCGATGTCGGCGCGCAGCGTGTGCAGCGGCAGGCGTCCCTGCAGGTACCACTCGGAGCGCGCGATTTCATTGCCGTTCAGACGGCCGCTGACGCGCACCTTGATGCCCTTGCAGCCGAAACGCAGGGCGGAATCCACCGACTTGCGCATGGCGCGGCGGAAGCCGACACGCTTTTCCAGTTGCAGGGCGATGGATTCGGAAACCAGTTGCGCGTCGAGCTCGGGCTTGTGCACTTCCTGGATGTCAATGTAGACATCGCGGTTGGTGCGCTTCTGCAGCTCACCCTTGAGCTTGTCGATCTCGGCCCCCTTGCGCCCGATGATGATGCCCGGGCGGGCGGTGCGGATGATGATGCGCAACTTGTTGCCGGGGCGCTCGATCTCGATGGAGCTGACGCCGGCCGACTTGAGCTTGTCCTTGAGCTCATTTTTCAGCCTGACGTCTTCCAGCAAGAACTTGGCGTAGTCGCGGGTCATGAACCAACGCGACTTCCACGGCTTGGTGTAGCCGATGCGGAATCCGTATGGATGGACTTTTTGTCCCATAGTTCCTCAAATTCGGTCGACAGTCGACGGTCGGCGGTCGACAGCTAGAAACCTACCTCTTCTTTCCCTTGCCCGCGAATTTCTTGACGGGCGACTTCTTCCTGAGCGCCGGTTTGCGCACCGGCTTGCGCGCCGGAGCGGCGGCGTGAGCCTGGTCCGGGGTTTCCGCCGGGGCGGCGTTGCGGTTCTTCTCCGCCAGAGTGATCTCGATGTGCGCCATGCGCCGCTGGTAGCGGAAGGCGCGTCCCATCGGGGCAGGGCGGATGCGCTTCATGCGCGGTCCCTCATTGGCGACGGCGCGGAGCACGAAGAGATTGTCGACATCGACGTCAATGCCCTTTTCCGTGCTCAGATAATTGGCGTTCTCCAGGGCCGAGCGCAGCACTTTCTGGACGTCGGGGGCGATGCCTTTCTTGGTAAAGGTAAGCGTGTTGATGGCATCCTCGACCCGGCGTCCCTTGATCAGGTCAAGGACAAGGCGCGCCTTCTGCGGCGAAACGCGTACGTATTTAGCCGAGCTAGTGAATTCCATGTTCGCCTCTCTACGCCTTAGGGGCCGCGGGGGCCGCGGGGGCCGAAGGCACGATGGCTCCGGGGCCTCCGGGCACGCCGGCCGGCTTGGCGGCGACCTCGGTGGCGGCCCTCATCGAGTGTCCCTTGAACTGGCGCGTGAAGCTGAACTCGCCCAGCTTGTGCCCGACCATGTTTTCGGTGATGTACACCGGGATGAACTTCTTGCCGTTGTGCACCGCGATGGTGTGGCCGACCATCTCGGGGATGGTGGTGGAGCGCCGCGACCAGGTGCGGAGCACCTTTTTCTCGTTGCGCTGGTTCATCGCCTCGATGCGCTTGGCCAGGTAATCGTCAATGAAGGGGCCTTTTTTTTGTGAACGCATAATCTCGATTCCTACTTGCTGCGGCGGTTGACGATGAACTTATCAGTCCGCTTGTTGTTGCGCGTCTTGTAGCCGCGGGTGGGCTGACCCCAGGGAGTCACCGGGTGACGTCCGCCGGAGGTCTTGCCTTCACCGCCGCCGTGCGGGTGGTCCACCGGGTTCATGGCGACGCCGCGGTTGTGCGGGCGCTTGCCGAACCAGCGGGTGCGTCCCGCCTTGCCGATCGAAATGTTCTCGTGATCGAGGTTGCCGACCTGGCCGATGGTGGCCATGCAGTCCACGATGACGCGGCGCGTCTCGCCCGAGGGCAGCTTGAGCAGCGCGTGATCGCCTTCTTTGGCGACCAGTTGCGCGGCAGCGCCAGCGGAGCGGGCCATCTGCGCGCCCTTGCCGGGACGCAACTCGACGTTGTGCACCATGGTGCCGGGGGGGATGTTGCGCAGCGGCAGCGCGTTGCCGATCAGGATGTCGGCGTCGGGGCCGCTGAGAACCTTGGCGCCCAGCTTGAGGCCGTCGGGCTGAAGGATGTAGCGCTTCTCGCCGTCGGCGTAGCTCAGCAGCGCAATGCGCGCCGAGCGGTTGGGGTCGTACTCGATGGAGATGACGGTGGCGGGAACGCCCGCCTTCTCGCGCTTGAAGTCGATGAGGCGGTACTTTTTCTTGTGCCCGCCGCCCCGGAACCGGCTGGTGATGTCGCCCTGGTTGCGCCGTCCGCCGGTGCGTTGCTTGGATTCGGTCAGCGCCTTGTGGGGCCGGTTGGTGGTCAGCTCATCGTTGACCAGCGTGGTCTGGAAGCGCAGCGTCGAGGTAACCGGTCGGTATGTCTTGATGGCCATAATCAGCTCTCAGCTATTAGCTCTTAGCCCCTGACGCCTAGCGCCGGGAGCCTGAAGCCGGTTACAGGTTCTGTGCGTATTCCGGCATTTTTTCGCCGGCCTTGAGACGCACGTAAGCCTTTTTCCAGTCGGGGCGGTAGCCGGTGAACTTGCCACGCCGGCGTTCCTTGCCCACGAAAATGGCGGTGCGGACCGAATCCACCTTTACCTTGAAAATGGACTGCACCGCTTCCTTGATCTCGGTCTTGGTCGCCTTGGCGGCCACCTGGAAAACGAGGGTGGCTTCGGTCTCCTTCACGCCCAGGCCCTTCTCGGTGATGATCGGCTTGCGGATGATCTGGTAGGCCGATTTCATGACGCGACCTCCTCAACCACCCCGCCACGCCCGCGGCGCGTCGGGGACCCCTCTTCATGCCGGCGCTTGCTCACCGACTTCTTGAGCGAGTCCTGCAACTTCTCCAGCGCGGGGCGGGAGAAGATGGCGCGGTCGTAGCGCAGCAGGTGGTACGGATGAACTACATTGCTGTGCACCAGTTCAATGCCGGCGAGGTTGCGCGAACTGAGCTCCAGGTTGCGGTTCGCCTTCGCGCCGTCAACCACCAGCGCCGTGCTCTCAACTTTGAGGGCGTCCAGCGCCTTGCGGAAGGCGTTCGTCTTGGCCCCGGCGAGATCGAAGTTTTCGACCACGGTCAGCTTGCCGTCGGCCAGCTTGGAAGCCAGCGCGGAGCGCAATGCGCCCAGCAGCTTTTTGCGCGGGAAGCCGTAGTCGTAGGAACGCGGCTGCGGGCCGTGCACGGTACCGCCGTGGCGCCACAGGGGCGAGCGGATGGAGCCCACGCGGGCGCGTCCGGTGCCCTTCTGCCGCCACAGCTTCTTGCCGGAACCGGAAACCAGTTTGCGGTTCTTGGTGGCGTGAGTGCCGGCACGCTGAGCCGCGCGGTAGTGCCTGACCGCCTCCCAGAGGAGGTCTTCGTTGACCGCGCCGAAGACTTCGTCGGCCAGCTCGAGGCTGCCGGTTTTTTCGCCGCTCAGATTCAGTACGTCAATCGTAGCCATAAGTGACTCTTCGTTGTACACGCGGGCGAAGGCGCCCGCGCCACATCATGATTTCTTCTTCGTAGCGCGCTTGGAGGCCTTCAACGGGTCCACCGTGCCGGTGCCGGCGAAACCACGGCGCTCGCGCGGAGCCCGCTTCGCCTTGTTGATGACCACGTAAGCGCCGTCGGGGCCGGGTACCGCGCCCTCCACCACGAGCAGGTTTTCGTCCTTGTCAATTCCGAGCACGCGCAGGTTGCGCGTGGTGACGCGGGCGTGGCCCATGTGACCCGCCATGCGCATCCCAGCAAACACGCGCGACGGGAACGCGGAGGCGCCGATCGAGCCGTTGATGGTGAACATGGAGCCGTGCGAACTGGGGCCGCCGCGGAAATGATGGCGCTTGACCACGCCGGCGAAGCCGCGTCCTTTGCTGGTGCCGGTGACATCGACGAAGCGCTCGCCGTCGAAGATGTCCACCAGCACGCGGTCGCCAACCTTGGTCTGGTCGCCGTCGCCGCTCGCGCCGTCCACCAACACATCCACTTCCTTCATGAACTTCACCGGCGGCAGGTTGTTCTTGCCGAGATGGCCGCGCGCCGGCTTGTTGAGGCGCGTCTCCTTGACAAACTCGACGAGCCCGATCTGCGCCGCTTCGTAGCCGTCCTTGTTGGCGGTTTTGCGCTGCGTGATTACGCAGGGCCCGGCCTGCAGGACGGTGGCGGGACGCACGTCGCCGTTGCTGTCGAACAACTGCGTCATGCCGACTTTCTTGCCCAAGATTCCGTTGATAGCCATGTTCTTTTCCCTAACTCCGCTCCCAGTCCGGCGATGGTTTTGCGCCGGGGATCCGAAGATCGCGGAAGCTTTGTTCTGGTCTGTCGGTCTTTCGGTCTATCGGTCGGTCCGCGCAGCCGAGAGACCGAGCGACTGATCGACCGAGAGACTACTTATGCTCTTTCCCGAACGCCTTGATCTCGACGTCGACGCCGGCGGGGAGGTCGAGCTTCATGAGCGCGTCCACCGTCTGCTGGGTCGGCTCGAGGATATCGAGCAGGCGCTTGTGGGTGCGGATCTCGAACTGCTCGCGCGACTTCTTGTCCACGTGCGGGGAACGCAGCACGCAATACTTGTTCTTGACCGTGGGCAGCGGAATCGGGCCCGCGATCTGCGCGCCGGTGCGCCGCGCGGTTTCCACGATCTCGCCGGTGCTCTGGTCAAGCACGCGGTAGTCGTAAGCTTTCAGCCGAATCCGAATTCTTTCTTTTCCAATCATCGTTTCATCTCAAAGAGCGTGCGGCTGGATGCCTGCCGTCCGTGTTGTGTCGTCCCTACGGGACTCCGGTTCTTCTTCCGCCTCCACCCGGCACTCACGTGCCGGGCTATGAACTGTCGCCCCTGCGGGGCTCAATTTCAACCGTCCCTATGGGACTGGCTCCGATTCCGCTACCAACCCGGCACTGAAGTGCCGGGCTATTTTCATCCGCCGCTGCGCGGCTGGCACTCAATTGTCTGTGCTCAGCGTTTCTCCCGCTTGCCAAATAGGTCCAGCAGTGCGTCGACGATCTTGGAGGAGAACAGGAACATCACGAATACCAGCACAAGGCCGAAGAATTCGAGCGCCTGCCACTCCATTACACTCGCCCCCAACCGATTGACGCGACATCCAACAGCCGACTTACTGCACAATCTCGGTCAGGGTTCCGGCGCCGACGGTGCGGCCGCCTTCGCGGATGGCGAAGCGCAGTCCCTTTTCCATCGCCACCGGCGTGATCAACTCGATTTCCAAATTCACGTTGTCCCCCGGCATCA